>NZ_CP024588.1:917500-1077500 GCF_002754815.1 Roseomonas sp. FDAARGOS_362
CCGGCTGGCGCCAGGCGATGGCCGCCAGCACCTCCATGGCGGCACGGGGCAGGCGCTTCGGCACCTCCACCACCCGGGTCAGAAGCGGCGCCAGGTCGGGCGCGGTGCGGAAGCTCCAGCCGCCGCCCGCCTCCACCAGTTCCACGCCCCGCCCGGCATAGCGGTCGCGCAGCGTCTGCAGGATGGCAGCGGGGTCGAGCGAATCCCGCTCGTCGCCGCCGATACCCAGGGCCTGGGCCAGCCGGACGGCCGTCACGGGCCGGTCGGCGGCGAAGATCAGTGCCTCGGCGATGCGCAGCGCGGCCTCAGGCAGCATCGGCGGTGTCCTCCTCGCTCATGCGGGCGGCGCGCAGCAGGATCGGGCCGAAGGCCGCCTCCTGCCGCAACTCCAGCCCGCCATGCTTCGCCAGTTCCAGCCCGGCGATCAGCGTGCTGGCGATGGCGGCGCGGCGTTCCACAGGGTCGGGTGCCAGCCCTTCCGGCAGGAAGCGCTCCAGCTCCCCCCAGTCCGGCCCGGCGGCGCCGATCAGCCGTTCCAGGCGGCTCAGCGCCTCGCCCACCGTCCAGAGCCTGCGGGGCTTCGGGACATAGGGCCGACGCGACTCGGCGCGGCGGATGGCGGTGGCCCAGGCATGCAGCAGGCCGGGCAGGTCGGCCTCCAGCTCCCCGTCCCGCCGCTGCACCAGGGATTCGGGCTGGCCGCGCCCGAAGAAGTCGCGCCCCAGCATGGGCTGCCCATCCAGCCAGGCGGCCCCCGCGCGCAGCATCTCCAGCCCCTGGAGCCGGTCGGTGAGCGAGACCGTGGCGGCCTCGGCATCCTCGTCCGGCTCGGGGTCGGGCAGCAGCAGGCGCGACTTCAGCCAGGCGAGCCAGGCGGCCATCACCAGCCAGTCGGCGGCCAGTTCCAGCCGCACCCGGCGGGCGCCTTCGATCACCGCGAGGTACTGGTCCACCAGGGCCAGGATATCGAGCCTCGCCAGATCGACCTTCTGCGCCCGCGCCAGTTCCAGCAGCAGGTCGAGAGGGCCTTCGTAGCCCTCCAGCCGCAGCAGCAGGGCCTGGGGCTGTGGCGTGACGACGCTCACAGCCCGTAGCCCGCCGCGCGCATGACGACGTTGAAGGCCGGGCCGACGGCGTAGCGCATCAGCCAGCCCATCGGGTCCCAGGCCGAGGAAAGCTGCGGCAGGATGAACAGCACCAGCACCACCAGCAGAAGGCCCAGCCGGTCCAGCCGCAGGAAGGGCACGCCCAGCCGGGGCGGCAGCAGCCCCCCCAGGATGCGGCCGCCATCCATGGGTGGGATCGGTATCAGGTTGAACAGGCCCAGCAGCAGGTTGGACAGGATCATCAGCGAGAGCAGGCGGTAGACCCAGGCGGAGAGTTCCGGCGGCAGCGTCACGGCATCCACCACATGGCCGGACAGCGCGGCCAGGAAGGCCAGGGCCATGTTGATCGCGGGACCGGCCGCCGCGACGGCCACCATGCCGAAGCGAGGGTTGCGCAGGCGGAACTGGTTCACCGGCACCGGCTTGGCCCAGCCGAACATGACCTGCACCGTGCCGATGGTCAGAAGCTGGGAGATGACCAGGAAGCCGGGCACCAGCACCGTACCCACCGGGTCCACATGCCGGATCGGGTTCAGGCTGAGCCGCCCCGCACGCTGCGCCGTGTCGTCGCCGAGCCAGAGCGCGGCATAGCCATGCGCCGCCTCGTGCAGGGTGATCGCCAGGATGGCGGCGATCGCCGCCGCCAGGAGTTCCGGAAGCCATTCGGGCATGACGGGGAGCGGAACCGGACTCAGACCGAGGCCGAGACGGCACCGAGCGGGCGGCGGGAGGCGAGCGCGGTGGCGCGGGCCTCTTCCATCCGCTCCGCGGCGCGGTCGCTCAGGCGCGGGCAGGCCTCCAGCAGCGCGGCATTCTCGGCCAGGATGCCGGGGCAGTGCAGCACCACGTCGCAGCCGGCGGCCAGCGCCTGGACCGCCAGATCCTCCGGCCTCCCGGACAGCGCCTTCATGGCGAGGTCGTCGGAGAGCAGCAGCCCGTCGAAGCCGACCTCGTCGCGGATCACCCCCTCGATCACGCGCGGCGACAGGGTGGCGGGGCGTTCGGCATCCCAGGTCTCGTACAGGATATGCGCCGTCATCGCCCAGGCGCCGCGCCCGGAATCGGCACGGCAGACCGCCTGGAAGGGGAAGAGGTCCGCCTCCAGCTCCGCCCGCGTGGCGGAAACGCGCGGCAGGTCGAGATGGCTGTCCGCCATGGCGCGGCCATGGCCGGGGATGTGCTTGATGACCGGGATGCAGCCGGCGGCGCGCAGCCCGGCGATCCAGGCCGCGCCGATCCGCGCCACCTCGGCCGGGTTCTCGGAGAAGGCGCGGTCGCCGATCACGTCATGCGCGCCGGGATGGCGCAGGTCGAGCACCGGGGCGCAGACCACGTCCAGCCCCATCTCCATGCAGGTGGCGCCCAGCAGCGCGGCATTCTCCAGCGCCACCTCCGGGCGGCCCTCGAATCGCGCCCCCGGCGGGAAGGCAGGCCAGTGCGGCGGGCGCAGGCGGGCGACGCGGCCGCCCTCCTGGTCCACCAGGATCGGCGCCTCCTCCCCCAGCACCTCACGCAACGAGGCGGTCAGGGAGCGGAGCTGCGCCGGGTCGGCGACGTTGCGCGCGAAAAGGATGGCCCCGGCCGGCCGGTGGCGGCGGAACAGCGCCGCCTCCTCGGGCGCCAGGGTGGTGCCGGCGATCCCCAGGATCACGGCGGCGGGCGTGGCGGAGCGGTTCATCCGCCGATCGCCGCGCAGGCCGGCGCGCCCTTGGCCCGGGCGGCCTCGCAGAAGCTGCGGGCGGCGGCGGCATCGCTGAAGCCCCCCGTGCGCAGCCGCCACATGGTCGGCATGCCCGGACGCTCGAAGCGCACCACCATGGGCCGTCGGTCTGCCAGCAGCCCGCCGAGGCGGCCCTTCAGCCGGTTCCACTCGGTATGGGCGGCTTCCTCGCTGCCCAGGGCGCCGAGTTGCACCAGGGCGCTGCCGCCTGTTGCCGTCCTGGCGGGCTCGGAGCGTGCCTCCGGGTGCGGAGCGGCTTCGGGCGCCCGTGCCACCGGGGCCGGCGGCGGGGCGGCGGGCGCCGCCTCCACCGGAGCCTGGGATGCCGGCGCCCCGGGCGCCTCGGCCACCGGGGCCGGCGCCGCGGGCACGACCGGGGCCACCGCGGGCGCCTGGCTGCGCTGGGCCATGCGCGAGGCCTGGGCCGCCTGCCGCAGGGCGTCCAGGTCCGGCTGCTCGGGCGCCGGGGCGACCTGCGCCTGGGCCGGTACGCCCGGCTGAGCCGAACGCGCCCGCTGCGGCTGGTTCTGCGTCTCGAAGATGCGCTCGCCCTGATTGGCGACGCGCAATCCGCCGGGATCGTCCGGGCGGATGCGCAATGGCCGGCTATCGGCCTCGATGACCGGGACGCCGTTGGACACGGCGCGCGACACGCCCCACACGGCCGCCGCGCCGACCCCCAGCACAGCGGTCAGCCCGCCGGCCATGGCCAACATGCGCCAGGGCAATCCCCCACTGCTCTGGCGCTGAACCCGATAGGACGGGACGGTATGAAATTCGCTCACCGCATCTCCTCGACTGGCGTCACCCCCATGACGCGCAGGCCCGAGCGGATCACCATGGCCGTGGCGGCGACGAGGGCAAGCCTCGCGCGCGTGGCGGCCGGGTCTTCCTCCCGGATGAAGCGCAGGGTCGCGTCATCGCGGCCCCGGTTCCACAATAGGTGAAAGTCCGCCGCCAAGTCACCCAGATAGAACGCAATCCGGTGCGGTTCCCGCGCCGCAGCAGCGGCCTCCACGGTGCGGGGCCAGGCCATGATGCGCCGGATCAGCGCCATCTCGGCGGGATCGGAGAGCGAATCCATCGAGGCTTCCGCCAGTTCCGCGTGTGCCGGGTCCCCTGCCTGGCGCAGCACGGAGCGGCAGCGGGCATGGGCGTACTGGACATAGAAGACCGGGTTGTCGCGCGACTGCTCGACCACCTTGTCCAGGTCGAATTCCATCTGGGCATCGGCCTTGCGGGTCAGCATGGTGAAGCGGACCGCGTCCTTGCCGACCTCGTCGATCAGGTCGCGCAGGGTGACATAGGTGCCGGCGCGCTTGCTCATCCGCACCGGCTCGCCGTTCTTCATCACCTTGACGATCTGCGCCAGCACCACGTCCAGCGGCACCGGCCGGTCGCCCGACAGCGCCTTCACCGCCGCCTGCATGCGCTTGACATAGCCGCCATGGTCGGCGCCCCAGACCTGCACCAGCTCGTCGAAGCCGCGCGCGATCTTGTCGGCATGGTTGCCGATGTCGTTGGCGAAATAGGTGTTCGACCCGTCGCTCTTGCGCAGCGGCCGGTCCACGTCGTCGCCGAACTGCGTGGAGCGGAACAGCGTCTGCGGGCGCGGCTCCCAGTCGTCGGGGGTCTTGCCCTTGGGCGGCTCCAGCACGCCCTCGTAGACATAGCCCTTGGCCGCCAGCTCGGCGATCGCCTTGTCCGCCACGCCGTCGCGGACGAGTTGCGCCTCGCTGATATAGACGTCGAAGCTCACGCCCAGCGCCGCGAGGTCGTCGCGGATCTCGGCCATCATCGCGTCGATGGTGAAGGCGCGCACGGCGTCGAGCCAGAGCGCGGGATCGGCGGGCGCCGCGCCGGGTGCCAGGCTGTCGCCGAACTGCGCCTTCAGCGCCTCGCCGACCGGGATCAGGTACTCTCCGCGATATTGCAGCCCGCCGGGCACCTGCGCCGCGAACTCCTCCTCGGTCAGCGTGGTGCCGAGGGCCTGGAGGTAGCGCCAGTAGGCCGCCCAGGCGAGCGCCTGCACCTGTGCCCCGGCATCGTTGATGTAGTATTCCTTGGTGATGTCCCAGCCGGCCTTGGCCAACAGGTTGGCCAGCGCGTCGCCCACCACGGCGCCGCGGCAATGGCCCACATGCATCGGCCCGGTCGGGTTGGCGGAGACGTATTCCACGTCCACCTTGCGGCCGCCGCCCAGCCCGCCGTCGCCATAGGCCTCCCCGGCCCGCAGCACGACGGGGATCTGGGCCCGCGGCACGGCCTCACGCAGCCGCAGGTTCACGAAGCCCGGCCCGGCCGGCGCGGCCTCGGCCACCAGGGGCGAGGCCGCCAGGCGTGCCGCCAGCTCGGCGGCCAGCTTCGGCGGCGGCAGCTTCGCCTGCCTGGCCACCACCATCGCGGCATTGGTCGCCATGTCGCCATGGGAGGGGTCGCGCGGTGGCTCCACCAGGACGCGGGCGAGCGCCTCCTCCGGCAGGTCCGGCAGGATGGCGCGGAGCTGCGCGACGACCTCGGCACGCAGGGTCTGGAAAACGTCCTGTGACATGGAAGTTCCTAGTGGGCTTTGCCGCGGGGCAAGAAGGGTCTCTCTAGCGTCATGGCCTCCCGGGGGGAAACCTCCGGCCGCGCCTATCCGGGCATGTTCGGGTCGGTGAGGCGCCGGTGCTCCTCCAGGGCGAAGCGGTCGGTCATGCCGGCGATATAGTCGCAGACCACCGCCGCGGTGCGCGCGCTGCCCGGCCCGTCTGCCTGGGCGCGCCATTCCGGCGGCAGCATGTCCGGCCCGCCATGCAGCAGGGAGAAGGTCACCTGCAGCACGCGCCGGGTCTTCTGCGCCGTGCGGTTCACCCGCCAATGGCGGTACATGCGCTCGCGCAAGAAGGCCCGGGTCTCCTCGTTCAGCGCCGTCATGCGGGCGCTGAACACCACCACCGGCGCGGCGGCGGCACGGATGTCGTCGGCGCTGCGCGGCTCCAGGATGGCGATGCGGCGCTGCGCCTCGGTCACCACGTCGTTGACCATGGCATTGATCACCCGGCGGATGATCTCGGCCGCGAGGCGGCTCCGCGAGGTGCCCTCCGGCGCACGCGCCCGCGCATCCTCCAGCGCCTCGGCGATCAGCGGCAGGTGCGCGATCTCCTCCAGCGTGAAGATCCCGGCCCGCAGCCCGTCATCCAGGTCGTGGTTGTTGTAGGCGATGTCGTCCGCGATCGCCGCCGCCTGCGCCTCGGCGCTGGCATGGGTGGACAGCTCCAGCGGATGCCGGGCGTCGTACTCCGCGATATAGGGTGGCGGGCGGCGCAGCGGGCCATTGTGCTTGGCCAGCCCTTCCAGCGTCTCCCAGGTCAGGTTCAGCCCATCGAAATCGGCATAGCGGCGTTCCAGCGCCGTCACCGCCTTCAGGCTCTGGGCATTGTGGTCGAAGCCACCCCAGGGGCGCATCACCCCGTTCAGCGCCTCCTCCCCGGCATGGCCGAAGGGCGGGTGGCCCAGATCGTGCGCCAGGGCCAGGGCTTCGGCCAGATCCTCGTCCAGCCGCAGCTGCCGGGCGATGGAGCGGGCGATCTGGGCGACCTCAATGGAATGGGTCAGCCGCGTCCGGAACTCGTCGCCTTCGTGGTAGATGAAGACCTGCGTCTTGTACTGCAGCCGTCGGAAGGCGGTGGAATGGATGATCCGGTCCCGGTCCCGCTGATAGGGGGAGCGCGCCCCGCTGCCCGGCTCGGCCACCAACCGCCCTCGCGACGCCGCCGGGTTCACCGCCCAGGGGGCCAGGCCGGAAGGAAGAGGGCCGGACGTCCCGTCGGGACCGGCGGGCGAACCGGAGCGGGTCGCGGAATGTGGGTCCTGCACGGGGAGTGGGCTCGGATCTGAGGGAAAAGGGGTTCCGGCCCTAGCACCGGCCATGCGGGCGCGGCAACCCCGCCTTCCCGCCCGGCTCCGCGCCCGTATGGCCCTCATCTGGCATAGGCGGTTGGAAAGCGGTGGCGGGACGTCCTATCTAGGGGACCGATGGAGTCCCGATGACCATGCCGGACGGTAGCCAGACACCCTCTTCCCCGCCCTTCCGCGCCACGCCGCGCGCCCACCGGCAGATCGCCGAGATCGCCGCCCGCGAGGGCCGCCCCCGGGCCGGGCTGCGCCTCGCGGTCGAGGCCGGGGGCTGCTCCGGGCTGCAATACAAGTTCGAGCTCGCCGACGAGCCCGAGGCCGGGGACACGGTCGTCCGGGCCGAGGACGGGACGGGCGCGCCGGTCTTCATCGACCCGGTCTCGCTCGATTTCCTCCAGGGCGCGGAGCTGGACTGGGCCGATGCGCT
The DNA here is from genome assembly GCF_002754815.1 of Roseomonas sp. FDAARGOS_362. Lineage (GTDB taxonomy): Bacteria > Pseudomonadota > Alphaproteobacteria > Acetobacterales > Acetobacteraceae > Roseomonas > Roseomonas mucosa. Next base: position 924,651 of record NZ_CP024588.1, read on the forward strand.
GATGGGCGCGCATTTCGCCGTGCGCAACCCGCAGGCCGTCTCGGGCTGTGGCTGCGGCGTCTCCTTCGCGGTCGGCTGAGAAGGCGTCACCCCTCCCTTGCGACTTTGCAGCTTCAACGTGAACTCGGCGCGCAAGCGTGCGCCGAACCTCCGCCACATGCTGGAACGGCAGCAGCCCGACCTCGTCTTCCTGCAGGAGCTGAAGTGCAGGACCGAGGAATTCCCGACCATGGAGTTCGAGGCCCTGGGCTACCGCTGCCACGCCGTGGGCCAGCCCGGCGGGCGCAACGGCGTGGCGGTGCTCTCGCGCATCCCCTTCGAGGTGCTGGGCGAGACCCTGCCCGGCGAGGCCGAGGACGACCATGCCCGCTTCATCGAGGTGCGGGCGGCGGGGATGAACCTGATCGGCATCTACCTGCCCAACGGCAATTCCCGCGGCGAGGAAGGCTATGCCTACAAGCTGCGCTGGATGGAGCGGCTGCGTGCCCTGACCGCCGAGCGGCTGGACCGCTTCACGCCGCTGGCCATCCTGGGCGATTTCAACGTCTGCCCCACCGAGGCCGACCTCGCCCCGCGCACCCTGCCGCCCACCGATGCGCTGGTGCGCCCGGAAAGCCGCGCCGCCTTCCGCGCCCTGGTGAATCTGGGCCTGACCGACGCGGTGCGGGCGCTGCACCCGGAGGAGGCGATCTACACCTACTGGGACTATGGCCCGGCCTTCGAGCAGAACCGGGGGCTGCGCATCGACCATGCCCTGCTTTCGGCGGAACTGGCGGAGCGGCTGACCGGCACCTCCGTGGACGTCGCTGCCCGGGCGGCAGAAAGCCCCTCCGACCACGCGCCGGTGCTGTTCGACCTGGCGGATTGAGCCTCGCTCCCCGCCCGGGCGGGGCGCCTATCGCAGCCGCGTCACATCCATGGCGAAGACCAGCGGAAAGAAGGTCGGCCAGCCGTTCCAGCGTTGCGAGCCCGCCTCGCTGACCGACCAGAGCAGCCCGTCCCGGTCGAAGCCCAGATCCTCGATCCCACCAGGCGCGCCATGGCTTTCCAGCCGGGTGCCATCCTCGGGGTCCAGCCGGTGCAGTTCGCCCGGCGCGGCGCCGGCGCTGCAGGCGATCCAGATCCGCCCCTCGGCATCCGCCGCCGCTCCCTGCGCCCGGAGCGGCAGCGGGATATCACGTACCGCATCGGCCGGGGTGACGGGATGACCGTCCCCTTCCACGAAACGTTGCACCGGCACGGCATGGAGACGCGGGCTGCCGCTCTTGCGCCAGGGACCGAACCAGAGGGAGCGGCCGTCGCAGGCGAGGAAGGCCGGCCCCATCGACCGGTCCACCCGCCGCGTCGCAAGCGGCCTCGGCCCATCCGGCGCATCGAGGCTGGCGGCGTCGAGCGCCAGGACGATGCCCGAATTCGCGGCGAAGAGCACCTGCCCGTCCGTGGCGAGGCCACCGGGATGACCGAATTCCTCCGGCAGCGCGAAGCTGCCCCGCAGGCTGCCGTCCCGGCGCGACAGCCGGAAGACTCGCGAGGGGCCGTCCGCCTGATCGTGCGTCAGGCTCTGATAGGCCGCGACCAGGATCTCCTCGCCCAGCACGGTCAGGCCCTGCGGCACATAGGCCTCGTTCAGCCCGGGCGCCCAGAAGCGGCGCGGCATCGCCGCCTCGTTCGGCACCGCACTGAGCGCCCGGTCGGTATAGCGCGGCGCATCCCCGGGAATGCCGTCCCGCGCGGAGACCGGTAACGGAGCCGGTTGCGCCGATAGAGGGCCGGGCGCCAGGACCGCCGCACCGAAACCCAGGGCCCCGCCGAGCAGGTGGCGGCGACGCAGCCTGCCCGTCACCGCGTCAGCGCCAGCCACCGGGTTCCCAGGCCCAGCCACCCCGGGTCCAGACCCACTCGCCATGCCTCCAGGTGCCCCCGCCCACGATGTGGCGGAGCACGTAGCGCCCGGGCTCCCAGCGATAGGCGACGCCGTCCCACTGCCAGTGTCCGGGCTGCCAGACATACTCCGCGCCGGGCAGGCGCGGCGGCTCCGGCTCGACACGCAGGGCGGGGATCGGCGGGTAGGGCTGCCGCGAGGCATGGGGCGGCATCGCGGGCAGCGGCTGAGGCGGCGGCACACAACCGGCGACCAGCGCCAGGGTGGCGAGCGGAGCCGCGAGGCGCATCACGGCATGGGCGGCGGAAAAAGCGGGACGGAACGGCAAGAGAGTAGGGACTCCGGGCGAAAGGCAGGCAGGATGCACCATGGCCATCCTGCCCGGAGCGTGCCGCCGGATGAAAAGCGGGAGAGACGGCCCACCCGCTTTCCATCCCTCCCGGCGGCGCGGGGTCACGCCCGGCGCGGCGCCTGCCGGGCGAAGGTCAGCACCAGCACGTCCCGGTGTCCCGGCCGCGACGGGTCGATCGGCACCACGGGCGTCACCCCGTGCCAGACCCGCCGGTCGTCCAGCAGAACCGTGTCCAGCGGGTTCTCCAGGGTGAAGCTCGCCTCGCCGGGGAGGGTGCCATCCTGGGCGTCCACGCGGATGCCGGTCACGCCGCCCGCCACGTTCTCGCGCCCGATCAGGGTGACCAGCACGAAGTCCACGCCGTCACGGTGCATGCCCTCCGGCGTCGGCTTACCGGCGGCGTTGGGACGCGCCTCGATGCGGAACTGGTGCATCTCCACATGCCAGCGGGGCGGCGGCGCCTCGGCCATCTCGAACACCGCCCGTGCCCCGCTCAGCAGGCGCGACAGCGGCGCCCCGGCCGCGATGCCGGGATCCACCGGCTCGAACCATCGCTCCTGCCCGCCATTCAGCGGGTTGTGGTGCAGGGTCTGGTAATGCGGCTGGTGGGCCCCCTGGATCAGGGGCTCGCCCTGCGCCGCGCCGAAGACGGCATGGCGGCGCAGGCGGTAGCGGCCGCCATCGGCCATGTGCGTGTCGGGACGAAGGTCGCTCCAACTCGCCACGAATTCCTTCCAGGGCGCGCTCGCCAGGGCCTCCCCCGCCGGGTCGAGCAGGCGCGTGACCTCGTGGCCGGGCAGGAAGACATGGCCCGATTGGCGGATGGCCTCCGCCAGCTCCTCCCGCCTTCTGGTATTCACAGTCATGGACGGTGCTCCAGCATCACCTGCTTCATGCGTCGCACGGCGGCGCCCAGGCCATCGAACAACGCCTGGCCGAGTAGGAAGTGGCCGATGTTCAGCTCCACGATCTCCGGAACGGCGGCCATCTCGGCGGCGGTGACATAGTCCAGCCCGTGCCCGGCATGGCACTCGATGCCCAGCGCCGCGACCTGCCGCGCCGCCTCGGCCAGGCGCAGCCGCTCCCGGTCCCGCGCCGCGCCGGGTGCTGCCTCGCAATAGGTGCCGGTGTGCAGCTCCACCGCTCCGGCGCCGAGCCGCCCGGCGGCCTCGATCTGGCGCGGCTCCGGGTCGAGGAAGAGCGAGACCCGCGTCCCTGCCCCGCGCAGCGCCGCCACGACAGGGGCGAGCTGCGCCTCCAGCCCGGCGGCATCCAGGCCGCCCTCGGTGGTCAGCTCGGCCCGGCGCTCCGGCACCAGGCAGGCGGCGTGCGGACGGATCGCGGTGGCGAACTCCGTCATCTCCGCCGTCGCGGCCATCTCCAGGTTGATCGGGGCTTGCAGCCGCTCCCGCATGAGGCGGACATCGGCGTCGCGGATATGGCGGCGGTCCTCCCGCAGATGCACGGTGATGCTGTCGGCGCCGCTCTCCAGCGCCAGGACCGCCGCGGCCAGCGGGTCGGGATGCGTGCCGCCGCGCGCGTTTCGCAGCGTGGCGACGTGATCGACATTCACACCCAGCCGGATGGGAAGATTCATGTGGCGGCTCCGGGAATGGTGTTGCGGCGGGCGGCCATTTCCGCCGCCATGCGCAGGGCGGCGAGGAGGCTGCCGGGTTCGGCGATGCCGCGACCGGCGATGTCGAAGGCGGTGCCATGGTCCGGCGAGGTCCGCACCACCGGCAGGCCCAGGGTGACGTTCACGCCGCCATCCATGTCGAGCGTCTTCAACGGGATCAGCGCCTGGTCGTGGTACATGCAAAGCGCGGCGTCATAGCCGGCACGGGCGCGGGGCGTGAACATCGTGTCCGGCGGCAGCGGGCCGAAGGCGTCGATCCCCCCGGCGCGCAGGGCCTCGATGGCCGGGACGACGATGCGCCCTTCCTCGTCGCCCATGGCGCCCCCTTCCCCGGCATGCGGGTTCAGCCCGGCCACGGCGATGCGCGGCGCGGCAATGCCGAAATCCGCCTGGAGGCTGCGGTGCAGCACGCGGGCGGTGCGGAGGATCTCCGCCGTGGTCAGCTCCGCCAGCGCGCGGCGCAGAGAGACATGGATGGTCACCGGCACCACGCGCAGATCCGGGCAGGCCAGCATCATCACTGGCGGCTCGGCGAGGCCGGTCAGTGCACCGAGATATTCCGTATGCCCCGGGAAGCCGAAGCCCGCGCCGTAGAGCGAGGCCTTGCTGATCGGGTTGGTGACGAGGCCGCCGGCCTTGCCCGCCTGGGCGAGCCGCACGGCCGTCTCGATGGAGGACAGGATGGCGGGCGCATGCGCCGCGTCGGGCCGCCCAGGCGTGACCGGCGCGGCGAGCGGCACCGGCAGCACCGGCAGGCGCTCCCGGAAGAGGGTGGCGGCCCCGGCGGAGTCCGCCACCTCCGCCAGCGGCACCATCCGGCCCAGCCGGGCGGCCAGAGCAGCCAGGCGGGCCGGGTCGTCCAGCACCACGAAGACGGGTCCCGCCCCATGCCGGGCGCGTTCCCAGGCGGCGAGTGTCAGTTCGCCGCCGATCCCGGCGGGGTCGCCCATCGTCAGGGCCAGCGGAAGGGCTTCGGCGTCCATGATCGGCCAGAGGTGATGTGGGATCGCTGGAATGGGGCAGGCAGCCGTGCAAAGAAAAGCGGCGGCGGGAACATGCCTGCCCCGTCGCCAGCGGGGTGTTTCAAAGCGTGACTCAGAGGTCCGGGTAGGAGTGCGTCTCCGCCGCACCGCCCGGATGCGTCACCGCCCCCAGATGCGCCGGGCCGACGAGCTGGGCGTATTTCCACAGCGCGCCACTGTTGTAGTCCGTGCCGCGCGGCTTCCAGGCCGCCTTGCGCGCGGCGAGTTCCTCCTCCGGCAGCAGCACATCGATGGTGCCGGCATCGGCGTCGATCACGATGCGGTCGCCGTTGCGCAGCAGCGCGATCGGCCCGCCCACCGCTGCCTCCGGCCCGACATGGCCGATGCAGAAGCCGCGCGTGGCGCCGGAGAAGCGGCCGTCGGTGATCAGCGCCACCTCCGCCCCCATGCCCTGGCCATAGATCGCGGCGGTGGTGGAAAGCATCTCCCGCATCCCCGGCCCGCCCTTCGGGCCCTCGTAGCGGATGACGATCACGTCGCCGGACTTGTAGGCGCGCTGGTCCACGGCGGCGAAGGCGTCCTCCTCGCAGTCGAAGCAGAGCGCCGTGCCCTCGAAGCGGCGGTTCTTCATCCCGGCCACCTTCACGATGGCACCGTCCGGCGCGAGGTTGCCCTTCAGCCCGACCACGCCACCGGTAGGCGTGATCGCCTTCGACACCGGGTAGATCACGTCCTGGTCGGTCGGGAAGACCACATCCGCATGGTTCTCCGCCAGCGTCTTCCCCGTCACCGTCAGGCAGTCGCCATGCATCAGTCCCGCATCGAGCAGCGCCTTGATGATCACCGGGATGCCGCCGACCTTGTGAACATCCAGCGCCACGTATTTCCCGCCCGGTTTCAGGTCGGCAATATAGGGCGTGCGGCGCATGATCGCGACCACGTCGTCCATGGTGAAGCGGATGCCCGCCTCATGCGCAATGGCCGGCAGGTGCAGCCCGGCATTGGTCGAGCCGCCGGTGGCACCCACCACCACCGCCGCGTTCTCCAGCGATTTCAGCGTGACGATGTCGCGCGGGCGCAGGTTGCGGCGCACCAGCTCCATCACCGCCCGGCCCGATTCCACCGCCCAGCGGTCACGGTCCTCATAGGGCGCCGGCGCCCCGGCCGAGCCGGGCAGTGCCAGCCCGATCGCCTCGCTCACCGTGGCCATGGTGTTGGCGGTGAACTGCCCACCGCAGGCCCCGGCGCTGGGGCAGGCGACGCATTCCAGCGCGTGCAGCTCCTCGTCCGACATGCGCCCGGCGGCATGCATGCCGACCGCCTCGAAGACATCGACCACGGTCACGTCGCGGCCCTTGTAGGTGCCGGGCAGGATCGAGCCGCCATACATGAAGACGCTGGGCACGTTCAGCCGTAGCATCGCCATCATCATGCCCGGCAGCGACTTGTCGCAGCCCGCGAGCCCCACCAGTGCGTCGTAGCAATGCCCGCGCACCGTCAGTTCCACCGTGTCGGCGATGGCGTCGCGCGAGGCGAGCGAGGACTTCATCCCCTGGTGCCCCATGGCGATGCCGTCGGTCACCGTGATGGTGGTGAACTCGCGCGGCGTGCCCTGAGCCTCCCGCACCCCGGCCTTCACGCTCTGCGCCTGACGATGCAGGGCGATGTTGCAGGGCGCGGCCTCGTTCCAGCAGGTGGCGACCCCCACCAGCGGCTGGGCGATCTCTTCCTCGGTCATGCCCATCGCGTAGTAGTAGGAACGGTGCGGCGCGCGCTCCGGCCCCACCGTCACATGGCGGCTGGGCAGGCGGGACTTGTCCCAAGCACTCATTCTTCGGCTTCCTTGGCCTGCGTTTCCCCGGCGCCGGTCCGGAACAGCCGGAGGCTGCCTCCCCCGGCTCCGGTCATGGCAAAGGCAGGATCGCCGCAGGCGGGGTTCCGCTCCACCCCAAATCGGCAGCAGCCGGGGCACAGGCGCGCGATGAGGCCCCGGGGAGCCCCTTGCGCGCGCCCCAACCCCTCAGGCCGCGATGCGGCCCAGCGCGGCCTCCAGCCGGGCGATCTCCGCCTGGGCGGCGGCGAGGCGCTCGCGGTTCTCCTCGACCACTTCCGGCTTGGCACGGGCGACGAAATCGGCGTTGTCGAGCTTGGCGGCGATCTTCCTCGCCTCCGCTTCGGCCTTGCCGCGTTCCTTGGCCAGACGCGCGCGCTCGGCATCGATGTCGATGATGCCGGCCAGAGGCAGCATGATCGTCGCCTCCCCTAGCACCGCCTGCGCCACGCCCTTCGGCGGCTCCCCGGCCAGCGGCTGGATCGCCTCGATCCGTGCCATGCGGCCGATGGTGTCCAGCCAGCGCTGGCCACGCGCCAGCACCTCCGGCCCCGCCCCCTGCACCAGCAGCGGGAAACGCTGGCTGGGCGGTACGTTCATCTCGGCCCGCACGCCGCGCACCGTGGAGATCAGCCCGACCAGCCAGTCCATCTCCTCGCGCGCCGCCTCGGGCTCGCTCACGCGCACCGGCTCCGGCCAGCCGGTGTGGATCAGGCTCAGCTCCGGGCCATAGCCCATCCTGTGCCACAGCTCCTCGGTGACGAAGGGCGTCACCGGATGCATCAGACGCAGCAGCACGCCCAGCACGTGCTGCGCCGCGCCCTTGGCCTCGCGCGCCTCCGGCGTGTCGCCCGAGGCGAGCGCGGGCTTGGCGAATTCCAGGAACCAGTCGCAGAAGGTGTCCCAGGCGAAGCGGCGCACCGCGGCGGCGTATTCGTCGAAGCGATAGGCCTGCAGCGCCGCCGTCGCCTCCCGCACCGCGAGGTTCGCCGCGTCGATCACCCAGCGCGCCAGGGGCGTGGCGCAGGCCTCCGGCAGGAAGCCGGGATCGGCCTGGATGCCGTTCATCTCGCAGAAGCGCGCGGCGTTCCACAGCTTGGTGATGAAGGAGCGGCCGTTCTCCACGCGCGAACGCCCGAGCTTCACGTCACGCCCCGGCCCGGCCAGCGCGGCGATGGTGAAGCGCACGGCGTCGGCGCCGAAGCTGTCGATCAGCTCCAGGGGATCGATCACGTTCCCCTTGCTCTTCGACATCTTCTGGCCCTTCTCGTCGCGGACCAGCCCATGCATGTAGATGGTGCGGAAGGGCACGTCGCCCATGAAGTGCAGGCCCATCATCATCATCCGGGCGACCCAGAAGAAGATGATGTCGAAGCCCGTCACCAGCACGTCGGTCGGGTAGTAGCGCGCGAGCTCCGGCGTCCGCTTCGGCCAGCCCAGCGTGGAGAAGGGCCAGAGCGCCGAGGAGAACCAGGTGTCGAGCACGTCCTCGTCGCGGGTCAGCGCCTCGTCCCGCCCGTAATGGGCGTGGGCCTGCGCCTGCGCCCCGGCCTCGTCGCGCGCCACGAAGGCGGTGCCGTCCGGCCCATACCAGGCGGGGATGCGGTGGCCCCACCAGAGCTGGCGCGAGATGCACCAGGGCTCGATCTCCCGCATCCAGGCGAAGAAGGTGTTCTCCCACTGCCTGGGGACGAACTGCATGCGCCCGTCCTCGACCGCGGCGATGGCGGGCTTCGCCAGCGTCGCCGCGTCGCAGTACCACTGCATCGTCAGGCGCGGCTCGATCGGCACGCCGGAACGGTCGCCATGCGGCACGGCATGGGTATGCGGCTCGATCTTCTCCAGCAGCTCCAGCCGTTCCATCTCGGCGACGATGGCCTCGCGTGCCTTGAAGCGGTCCAGCCCCGCCAGCGAGCGCACGAAAGCCGGGTCGGCGATGCCCTCGGCTGCGGCGAGCTCGCCCCCGATCTCGTCGAGCGTCACCCGCGCCTCGGCATCCAGCACCGAGAGAGAAGCGAGGCCATGCCGCTTGCCAACCGCGAAGTCGTTGAAGTCATGGCCCGGGGTGATCTTCACCGCGCCGGTGCCCTTCTCCGGGTCGGAATACTCGTCCGCCACCACCGGGATCCGCCGCCCCGTCAGCGGCAGGATCACATGCTTGCCGACGAGGTCGCGGTAGCGTTCGTCTTCCGGATGCACCGCCACGGCAGTGTCGCCCAGCATCGTCTCGGGCCGCGTGGTCGCCACAGTCAGGAAGCGGCCGGGCTGTCCCTCCACCGGATACCGCAGGTGCCAGAGATGTCCCTTCACCTCGCGGCTCTCCACCTCCAGGTCGGAGATGGAGGACTGGAAGACCGGGTCCCAGTTCACCAGTCGCCGGTCGCGGTAGATCAGCCCCTGCTCGTGCAGGGTGACGAAGACCTCGCGCACGGCTTCGGACAGGCCCTCGTCCATGGTGAAGCGCTCGCGCGGCCAGTCTAGGCTGGCGCCGAGCCGGCGGAGCTGCCGGGTGATGGTGCCGCCGGACTGCGCCTTCCATTCCCAGACATGCTGGGTGAAGGCCTCGCGCCCGATCTCGCGCCGCTTGAGGCCCTGGGTGCCGAGCAGGCGCTCCACCACCATCTGGGTGGCGATGCCGGCATGGTCGGTGCCGGGCTGCCACAGCGTGTCCCGCCCCTGCATCCGGCGCCAGCGGATCAGCATGTCCTGCACCGTGAAGGTCAGGGCATGGCCGATATGGAGGCTGCCCGTGACGTTGGGCGGCGGGATCATGATCGTGAAAGGCTGGGCCGGGCTGTCCGGACGGGCGGAGAAGGCCCCGGAGCTTTCCCAGCCTTCGTAGAGCTTCGCCTCGAAATCGGCGGGCGTCAGGGTCTTTTCGAGCATGGCGCATCCCTGTGCCGGGAGACGCCCGAACGTCAAGTGCGGAAGGGTTGCGTCCGGATCAGAACACCCTTCCGCACCCCGGCCTCAGGAGGCCGGGCGGCCGAGCACCCGCTCGATCTCGGCACGCACCATGCGCTCCACCATCCCCGGCAGATGGGCATCCAGCCAGTTCTTCACCAGCGGGCGAACCTCCTCGCGCACCACGTCCTCGATGCTCGGGCCATTGCGGGAGATGACGCTCTTCTGCTCGGCCGCCACGGCGCGGGCCAGCTCGCTCAGCGCCGCGGCGGCGGCGGCGGCCGTGGAGGGCGCCAGCAGCGAGCCGTTGGACGGCACCGCATCGGGTGACGGTGCCACGGGGGGCGGGCCGGACGGGGCTTCGGGTGCGACCATCATCGCCTCGGTCAGGGTCAGGGGTTCGGCGGCGGGCGCCGGTGCGGGGCCGGGCGCGGGCGGCGCCTCCTCCGACGGATCATCGGCGTGCTGCGGCGCCGGGCTCGAGGTCAGGGGCGTCGAGCCCGGCAGCGCCGCCGTCTCCCCCCTGGCGGGCGGGAACGCCGCCGGAACCTGTGGTGCCGGGCGGGGTGTCATGTGGGGCGCCGGGTGGGGCGACAGGGCGGCGGTGCCGGGCATGGCCGCCGCTCCCGGCGCGGCGGGGGCAGCGGCGGTGGGCTCGTCCTCGTTCAGGATGCGGCGGATGGAGGCCAGGATGTCCTCCATGTTGGGGTCCTGGCCGGCGGGGCCCTGCGATCCGGACATGCTCACCGTTCCGTCGTGGCGGCGACCGGGGTGTAGTCGCCCAGGCCGATCCAGCGGTCGCGCACCGCCTTGTAATAGGCCGTCATGTCATAGATCTGCACCGGCAGGGCCAGGTCCTTCGCCGTCAGCCGCCCCACCGCCGCCGCAAGAGAGTAGGAAGAGGTCACGTTGCTCGCCAGCGCCTGCACCAGCGCCACGCGGTTGTTCAGCAGCTCCTGCTCCTGGTTCAGCACGTCCAGCGTGGTGCGGCTGCCAACCACGGCTTCGCGCTGCACGCCGTCCAGCGCGATCTCGGCGGCGCGGATGGCGGCGCGGTTGCCCTCGACGGTGGCACGGTTGCTCACCAGCGTTTCCCAGGCGGAGGTGGCCTGCTGGCTGGCCGTGCGGCGCTGGTCGTCCACCACCTGCCGCAGCCGCGAGGCATCCTGCCGCGCCGCGCGCACGGTCGCGTATTCCGACCCGCCCTGGTACAGCGGCACGGTGACGTTGGCGGTGAACTGCCCGCCCGTGAAGCGCGTGCCGTCGGCATTGGAATTGTCGGCGCGGTAGCCCTGGGCCTGCACGCTCGCCTGGGGCAGCAGCGCCGACATCTGCACGTCGATGAAGTCGCGCCCCGCGGCCTCGTCGAACAGCGAGGCCACGACATTCGGGTTGTTGACGGCGGCCATCTGGCTCGCCTCCTGCGAGGAGCGCACCGGCGCCTTCAGCGGCTGCGGCGCGGTCAGCCGGTTCGGCACCATGCCGATGACCTGCTGGAACACCGCCCGCGCGCTCTGCAACTGGCCTTCCGCCGTGGCACGGTTGGCGCGCGCCGCGGAAAGCCGCGATTCCGCCTGAGCGACGTCGGTGCGGGTGATCTCGCCGACCCGGAAGCGCTCGTTGGTCGCGTCGAGCTGGCGCTGCAGCACCTGAACGTTGTTGATGTTCAGGCGCAGTTCCTCGGAATAGAGGATCATGTTGACATAGGCGTTGACCGCCTGCTGCAGCACCTGCTGCTCCGTGGCCAGGAGCCGGGCGCGCTGCGCCAGGACCTGGTTCTCCGCCCGGCGGGTGGAGGCCACGGTGCGGCCGCCGCGATAGATCGGCTGCGTCGCCGTCGCCGCCAGGGTCATCGTGTCGCGGGTGACACGGCTGTAGTAGGAGACGTCGTTCTGCCGGGTCCGGGCCGTGCCCTCGACATAGCCGGCGGCGCCGCTCAGGGACACGGTGGGCCGCCAGCCCGCCAGGGCCTGCGGCACGTTCTCGTCCACCACGCGCAACTGAGCGCGGGCCGTCTGCAGCGTCGGGTTGTTGGCATAGGTCTGCGCCAGGGCTTCCTGCAGCGACTGTGCCTTGGCCGCGGCGGGAAGGGCGAGGGCGGTGGCGAGAGCGAGGGTGAGGCGTCGTGACATCGGCACCGGAACTCCTTGCGCGGGCCCGAAGGCCGGGCGCCCAGGTCTCGAGGGATGGTTTCGCCGGAGCCTAGACCGCCCTGCCTTCCCATGGCCAGAAGAGCCGTCATCCGCAGGGATGGTCGCGGACGGGCGGCGGCGGGGATCGGCGGGAAGGCCGGCGGGCCCTGGCGGGCGGTGAACCGGCCCCGCCTGGCGGGCCCGGTCCGGGCGGGGATCTCCGGCGGGCTTCCCGGCGGGGGTCCCCCGGGCGCCCGCCGCCGGGCCAAACGGCCCCTGCCGTCAGGCGAAGACGAATCCGGCGGGCGCGAAAAAGCCGGGCAGCCGCTCCGTCTGGCAGTCGAAGGCGGGCACGGCGGAGAAGGCGCCGCCGGTGCGGCGGCCGAGCACAGCACGGCCGGCCTGGCCCTCGGGCCGCAGCACGGTCACGAGTCGCCCGCCCTCGGCGAGCTGCGAGGAGATGGCCTCCGGCACCTGGGGCACCGCCCCTTCGATGAGGATGGCATCATAGGGCGCGGCCTCGGGCCAGCCGGCGGCGAGATCGCCCTGCTCCAGCCGCAGACGCAATCCGGGCAGCCCGCCCAGGGCGTGGCGCGCGATGTCGATCAGGCGCACATCGGATTCCAGCGCGACGACCTCGGCCCCCATCTCGGCCAGGACCGCGGCGCCGTAGCCCGTGCCGGCGGCGACCACCAGCACGCGCTCCCCCGCCCGCGGGTTCAGAAGCTGGACCAGCCGCGCCAGGGCCATCGGCTGCATCAGGAAGCGGCCCTCGCCGAGCGGCAGGTCGCCATCCACCATGGCACGGTCCGCCATGCCCTGTGGCACGAAGCGCTCGCGCGGCAGTGTCAGCATGGCGTCCAGCAACCGCGCGTCGGTCACCTTGTTGGGGCGGACCTGCCCATCCACCATGTAACGGCGCGCCTCGACGTAATCCATGCCGCTTCCGGACCCCCTGCTGGTCGTCTGTGCCGCCGCTTATAGGTCGGCGGGTGCATGTGGCCAAGCCTACAGCCGCGAATGTATCAGCTTACCGCCCCCACCCCCTGGACAGGACGGTGCCCGCCCCGTAGATGGGCGGCGTGGCTCCGTGCCCGAGTGGTCAGGGAGCGGTCTGCAAAACCGTGTACGGCGGTTCGATTCCGCCCGGAGCCTCCACACCACTTCCATCCTGAATACCGGAAAATCAGCCCACTGGGCCTGATTCTTGTTGGTTTGCGCGAAGCGTTGGGCAGGTATTCCGGCGATTTCCGGGTTGTTTGAAAAAATCTGTCCCCTCTGTCTTGCGGGCCCCGCCGCCCTCGGATAGATGAGCCCCACCACGGCGATCCCCGATAGCTCAGCTGGTAGAGCACGCGACTGTTAATCGCTAGGTCGTTGGTTCGAGTCCAACTCGGGGAGCCATCTTTCTCCTTACATCCTGATGCGGCGGCGGTGCGGGAAACTTCCACCGGATCGGGGCATACCCCACGGCTTTCGCTGCCTCGGCATCCCAGGCGCGCGGCACCTCCCCACCTTTCCCCGCGCCCTCCTCCCTCGGCCCCGCCAGGGACCGTCCGCAACGGATGCGGCGCGCGGCTGTTGAACCGGCACTCCCCGGAGGGCCGGTCCGTCCGGGACGCAGCCAGGAAGCCGCCATGCCCAAGCCTGTCCGGAAGGAGGATTTCCCGCCTGCCAGGGTCCGCCGCTACCTCGAACCCGGCCCGATCGTGCTCGTCTCCTCCCACTGGCAGGGGCGGGACAACATCATGACCCTGGGCTGGCACATGATCATGGAGTTCTCGCCCTCCCTGCTCGCCTGCATGATCTCGCGCGGCAACCACAGCCACCGGATGATCCGGGAGAGCGGCGAATGCGTGGTCAACCTGCCCACCACCCGCCTCACCGACGAGGTTGTCGGGATCGGCAACTGCTCCGGGGCGGGGACCGACAAGTTCGCCGCCTTCGGCCTGACCGCCGAGCCGGCCAGGGAAGTCCGGGCGCCGCTGATCGGCGAATGCCACGCCAGCTTCGAATGCCGGCTGCACGACGACGCGCTGGTCGGGAAATACGACCTCTTCGTCTTCGAGGTGGTGAAGGCGCATGTCGCCCCTTCCCCCCGGCATCCGGAAACGCTGCACTATACGGGGGACGGCGTCTTCATGGTGTCGGGCCGGATCATCAGCCGCCGGCCGCTGTTCCGGCCGGAGATGCTCTGACCCGGCGCGGGCGGGTCGCTTTTCGCAGCTGTTTTCTTCGTGTTGTCATGATCCCGGCGCTGGCGCGGCCGGGCCTGTCATGCAGAATCCGGCCATGCTCCGCGAACAGATCCTGACCAATGCCACCCTCGTCCTGCCCGATTGCCTGCTCGACGGCACCATTCTCCTCCGCGACGGGCTGATCGCGGAGATCGCCCCGGGCCGCAGCCAGGCGCCGGGCGCGCTGGACCTGGAGGGCGACCACCTCATCCCTGGCATCATCGACCTGCACACCGACAACCTGGAGCGCCAGGTCCTGCCGCGCGCCGGGGCGCGCTGGCCCTCGCGCTCCGCCATGCTGTCGCACGACGCGCAGACCGCGGCCGCCGGGGTGACGACGGTCTTCGACGCCCTCTGCGTGGGCGACATCAACACGACCGGCGGGCGGCACCGGACCTTTCTGGACGGGGTGGCCGACCTCGCCTCCCTCGGCCTGGCCGGCGTGCTGAAATGCGACCACTTCCTGCATTTGCGCTGCGAGTTGCCGGCTCCGGACATGGACTCGCTGCTGGCCGAGGTCGCCTCCCATCCGCTGCTGCGCTTCGCCAGCCTGATGGACCATGTGCCCGGCGTGGGCCAGTTCGTGGACATGGACCGCTACCGCGCCATGAAGCGGCGGGAGGGGATGAAGGACGCGGAGATCGAGGTGCATATCGAGGCGATGACCGCGCTGCGCACGGCGAATGCCGCCCGCAACCGCGCCGCGCTTCTGGATACGCTGGGCGGGCGGGTTCCGCTGGCCGCGCATGACGACTGGTGCGCCGCCGAGGTCGCCCGGAACCATGCGGACGGCATCCGGGTCAGCGAGTTCCCGGTGAACCACGAGGCCGCCCGCGCCGCCCGCGCGCATGGCATGGACGTCATCGTGGGCGCTCCCAACCTCGTGCGCGGCGGCAGCCATTCCGGCAATGTCGCGGCCATCGACCTGGTGCGCGAAGGGCTGGCGGACTGCATCGCCAGCGACTACGTGCCCCCCGCCATGCTGGAGGCCGCCTGGCGGCTCGGCCTGGGGGAAGGCATCGGCCTCCCCGCCGCGATCGCCCTGGTCACCGCCAACCCCGCCCGCATGGCGCTGCTGGACGACCGCGGCAGGCTGGAGCCCGGGCTGCGGGCCGACATGGTGCGGGTGCGCCCCCTGCCCGCTTCGCTCGCGCCGGCGGGCACCGCGCTGCCCATGGTGCGCTCGGTTTGGTTGGCCGGGGAGCGCATCGCGTGACGCCGCCTTCCGCCGAGACCGCCCGTGTCGCCCTCTACTGGGCGCCCGAGCGCGACGACCCGCTGCACCGCCTCGGCGCCTCCTGGCTCGGGCGCGACCCGGAAACCGGGGCCACGCTGGAACAGCCGCCTGTCCCGGGCTTCGACCTGGCCGAGGCGACGGCGGATGCGCGGCTCTACGGCCTGCACGCCACGCTGAAGGCACCCTTCCGCCTCGCCACCCCCTATGCGGAGTTCCGAGAGGGGGCGATGGCGCTGGCGGCGCACCTGCGCCCCTTCACCCTGCCGCCGCTGGCGCTGGAGAATTTCGGCGGCTTCCTGGCGCTGCGGGAATCGCAGCCCTCGGCGACGCTCCAGGGCTTCTGCGATGCCTGCGTCGAAGCGCTGGACCGCTTCCGTGCCCCGCTGAACGAGGCCGAGATCGCCCGTCGACGCCCGGAACGGCTGGAGCCGCGGCGCCGCGCGCATCTGGAACGCTGGGGCTATCCGGATGTCTTCGGGGACTGGAAGTTCCACGTCACCCTGTCCCGGCGCCTCTCGGAGCCGGAGGTG
Organism: Roseomonas sp. FDAARGOS_362; assembly: GCF_002754815.1. Lineage (GTDB taxonomy): Bacteria > Pseudomonadota > Alphaproteobacteria > Acetobacterales > Acetobacteraceae > Roseomonas > Roseomonas mucosa. The sequence goes on from NZ_CP024588.1 coordinate 940,375, forward strand.
GCCCTGGTCCGTCCGCTGCTGGAAGGCCATCTGGGCGATGTCCCGGCCCACCCACGCCCGGTGCGGGAGCTCTGCATCTTCACCCAGCGCGCGCCCGGCGCGCCCTTCCTGATCGCGGAGCGGCTGCCGCTGCTCGGCTGAGGCGATTTCGTGCCCCATCCCTGCTGACGCGGCGCGGGGCGCGGGTCTATGACTCGGGGCCATGTTCACCACACGCCCCGAGATCGCCGGCACCTTCGGTGCCGTCGCCAGCACGCACTGGATCGCGAGCCAGGTCGGCATGGCCGTGCTGGAGCGGGGCGGCAACGCCTTCGACGCCGGCGCGGCTGCCGGCTTCACGCTGCAGATCGCCGAGCCGCACCTGAACGGCCCGCTCGGCGACTGCCCGATCATCGTCCATGATGCCGCCACCAGCACGCAGAGCGTGATCTGCGGCCAGGGCGTGGCCCCGGCGGCACTGGATGTGGCGCTGGTGCGGGATTCGCTGGGGCTGGACCTGATCCCCGGTACGGGTCTCCTGCCGGCCATGGTGCCGGGCGCCTTCGATGCCTGGGCCACCATGCTGCGCGACCACGGCACCTGGCGGATCGGCGAGGTGCTGGAATTTGCCATCGGCTATGCCATGCGCGGCATCCACTACGTGCCGCGCATCTGCGCCACAGTGCAGACCATGCGGCCGCTCTTCGAGCAGGAATGGCCGACCAGCGCCGCGCTCTGGCTGCGCGACGGCGGGCCGAAGCCGGGCCGGCTCTGGGCGAACCCGATGCTGGGCGAGACCTACCGGCGCGTGGTGCGCGAGGCCGAGGCCGCCGGCCCGGACCGCGTGGCGCAGATCGATGCCGCCCGCCGCGCCTGGTACGAGGGCTTCGTGGCCGAGGCGATCGACCGCTTCGTGCGCGGGACCGAGGTGCTGGATGCCTCCGGCCGCCGCAACAGGGGCGTGCTGACCGGGCAGGACATGGCGAAGTGGCGCGCCCCGGTGGAGGCGCCCCTCGCCCTGGACTACGGCGATGTGCGCGTCCTGAAATGCGGCGCCTGGAGCCAGGGGCCGACCCTGCTGCAGACCCTCGCCCTGCTGCGCGGCTTTGACCTGGATGCCACCGAGGCCACCGGCGAGGAATTCGTGCATCTGGTGGTGGAGGCGATGAAGCTCGCCTTCGCCGACCGCGAGGCCTTCTACGGCGACCCGGACTTCGCCGCGGTGCCGATGGAGACGCTGCTCTCCGAACCCTACAATGCCGCGCGCCGGGCGCTGATCGGGGCCGGGGCGTCGCTCGATTTCCGCCCCGGCTCGCCGGACGGGATCGCGCCGCGCACCGACTACGCCGCCGCCGTGGCCCGCGCCGAGGCCGCGCACGAGGCGCTGGGCGGGGGCGAGCCGACCGTCTCGCGCCTCGGCGCCTCGGGTGGCGACACCTGCCATGTCGATGTGGTGGACCGCTGGGGCAACATGGTCTCGGCCACGCCTTCGGGCGGATGGCTGCAATCCTCCCCCGCCATCCCGGAGCTGGGCTTCTGCCTCGGCACGCGCGGGCAGATGTTCTGGCTGGACGAGACGCTGCCGAACGGGCTGCGGCCGGGCAAGCGGCCGCGCACCACCCTCTCGCCCTCCATGGCGCTGCGCGACGGCAAGGCGTGGATGAGCTTCGGCACCCCGGGCGGCGAGCAGCAGGACCAGTGGCAGCCGATCATGCTGCTGCGGATGCTGCATCACGGGCTGAACATCCAGCAGGCGATCGACGCGCCGGCCTTCCACACGGAGCACTGGGTCTCCTCCTTCTGGCCGCGCGGCGCGCGCCCGGGGAAGGTGGTGCTGGAAGGCCGCTACGACGCCTCGGTCGCGGCGGCGCTGACGGCGCGCGGGCACAGGGTGGAGGTCGGGCCGGACTGGTCGGAAGGGCGGCTCAGCGCCGTCCGCCGCGAGCCGGACGGGCAGATCCTGGCCGGCGCCAACCCGCGCGGCATGCAGGGCTACGCGGTCGGCCGCTGACGGCTCCCCTGGCGCGTCCCGGCCGGGTGCAAGAGCGGCGGCTGGATCCTGGCGCCCTATCCCCGCGCCGCGTCGGAGCGAAGATAGGCGAGCACGGCTTCCGTCACCATGCGCCGCTGCGACGCCGCATCCGCCGGATCGTCCAGGGCCATGAACGAAGGATCAGCCGAGAGGAAACAAGAATGAGCGGGCCTACAGAACACGAGCCGCATGCCCGGCACCAATCCAAGAAGGCCGCGGCCAGCGGCTGGATCGGCTCTGCGCTCGAATATTATGACTTCTTCATCTATGCCACCGCCGCGGCGCTGATCTTTCCGCAGATCTTCTTTCCAGCCGGCAACCCCACCGTGGCCATCGTCGCCTCGCTCGCCACCTATGGCGTCGGCTATGTCGCGCGCCCGATCGGTGCCTTCGTGCTCGGCCACATGGGCGACACCATCGGCCGCAAGCGCGTCCTGATCTTCTGCATGTTCCTGATGGGCATCTCGACCATGCTGGTCGGCCTGCTGCCCACCTATCATCAGGTCGGCATCCTGGCCCCGGTGCTGCTGGTGATCCTGCGCCTCGTCCAGGGCTTCGCCGTGGCGGGCGAGATCTCGGGCGCCAGTTCCATGATCCTGGAGCACGCGCCCTTCGGCCGACGCGGCTTCTACGGCAGCTTCACCCTGCAGGGCGTGCAGGCGGGGCAGATCCTGGCCGCCGCCGTGTTCCTGCCGCTCGCCCATTACATGCCGGCCGAAGCCTTCCAGAGCTGGGGCTGGCGCATTCCCTTCCTGCTCAGCTTCTTCGTGATCGTGGCCGGCTTCATCATCCGCCGCGAGGTCGAGGAAACCCCCGCCTTCACCGAGGAGGAGAACAGGAGCGGCCCGCCGCGCGCGCCGATCAAGGAGGCCTTCCGCGAGAGCTGGCCCGATATGATCCGCGTCGTCTGCATGGCGCTGATGAACGTGGTCCCGGTCGTGGCCACGGTCTTCGGCGGCGCCTATGCGGTGCAGGCCGCCTACGGGATCGGCTTCCACGCGGATGTCTATCTCTGGATCCCGGTGCTCGGGAACATCCTGGCCGTACTGGTCATCCCCTTCGTCGGCGACCTGTCCGACCGGATCGGCCGCCGTCCGCCGATCCTCGTCGGCTCGCTCGGCGCCGGGCTGCTGTCCTTCGGCTACCTCTATGCCATCAGCATCCACAACGTGCCGATGGCGATCGTCATGTCGCTGTTGATGTGGGGCCTGGTCTACCAGGGCTACAACGCCATCTTCCCGAGCTTCTTTCCGGAGCTCTTTCCGACCCGCACCCGCGTCTCGGCGATGGCGATCTCGCAGAACATCGGCACCACCATCACCGCGCTGCTGCCGGCGCTCTTCGCCGCCATCGCGCCGCCGGGTTCGCCCAATATCCCGCTGACCATCGGGGCGGTCACCCTGGGCATCACCGCCATCGCGGCCATCGCCGCCTATACCGCGCGCGAGACCTACCGGATCCACATGAACGACCTGGGACAGGCGAATGCCCAGCCAGTGGAGAAGGGCCGCTACGACGAACTGCGGCTGCAGTCGATCGACGCGACCCTGGCCAAGGGCTGAAGCGATCCGGCCAGGACGGAAGAGGGCCGGCGGAGTGATCCGCCGGCCCTCTTCCTGTGTTCAGGCCTTGCTCACGCCCCAGAAGAGCGGGAACGGCGCCTTGGCCACACCCTTCAACCCACTCTGCCAAGCGGAATAGCCCAGGAAGAAGCCGGTCGGGACATAGGTCACGAGGTCCATGGAGCCGGCATTGATGGCATCCATCGCCACCTTCTCCGCGGCGAGGTCCGGCGCGTCGAACCAGCGCGCGATATCCGCCTGCACCTTGTCCGACTTCGGCCAGCCGAACCAGGCGCCGTCGCCGCTGGCATCGATGCCCTTGTAGGGGGCCGGGTTGATGCAATCGACGCCGGAATGCCAGGAGAAGAAGATGTTCCAGCCGCCCTGGGACGGCGGCGCCTTGCTGGTGCGGCGGGAGCCGACCGTGCCCCAGTCCAGCGCCTGGTAGTCCACCTGGAAGCCCAGCTTCTTCAGCACCTCCGCCGTCACGTCGCCCTGGGCCTTGGTGATCGGCACGTCGGAGGCGACCAGCATAGTCACCTTGGCCCCGGCATGGCCCGCCTCGGCGATCAGCTTCCTCGCCGCCTCGATCTGGCGCGGCCCCTTCAGCCGCTCCGCCCCGGCCTCGGTGTAGAGCGGCGTGCCGGGGGTGAAGAAGCTCGGCAGGCGCTTCCACAGCGCCTCGTCGTCGCCGACGATGGCGCGCATGTAGTCCTCCTGGTCCACCGCCATCTGGAGGGCGTGGCGCACGCGCACGTCGTCGAAGGGCGGCTGCAGGTGGTTGATCCGCATGGCGCCGATGTTGCCGAGCGGATCGGCGATCCCGACGCTCAGCCCCCGCGCGCCCTTGAGCACCGGCACGAGGTCGGCGATCGGGTTCTCCCACCAGTCGATCTCGCCGCTCTGCAAGGCGCCGGCGGCGGTGCCGGGGTCGGGCATGGTGATCCATTCCACGCGGTCCAGCAGCACCTTCTTGCCGCCCGCCAGCCAGTCGGACGGTTCCTCGCGCGGCTGGTAGTCGGGGCTGCGCTCGAAGACCGCCTTCGACCCGGCCATCCACTCGTCACGTTTGAAGCGGAAGGGGCCGGAGCCGACATATTCCTTGATCTGCTGGAACGGATCGGTCTTCGCGATCCGCTCCGGCATGATCACCAGCAGCGGCGTGTTGCTCTTGCCCAGGGCGAAGAGCAGCTTCGGGAAGGGCTTGTTCAGACGGAAGCGGAAGGTGCGGTCGTCCACCGCCTCCAGCGCGTCCAGCCGGGCCTTGATCATCTGGCCCATCGTGTCGCGGACCATCCACCGGTTGACGCTGGCCACCACGTCGGCGCTGCGCACCGGCTCCCCGTCATGGAACTTCAGGCCGGGACGGAGGTGGAAGGTCCAGGTCCTGAAGCCGTCCGCGACCTCGTGCCCCTCGCACATCTGCGGCTTCGGCTGCAAATCCGCGCCAAGGCCGTAGAGCATGTCGAAGACCATCAGCGCGCCGTTGCGCACCACGAGCTGGGTGCCGGCCACGGCATCGAGGTTCGGCAGGTCGGCCTGGGGCACGAAATGGAGCGTCCTGCTCCCGCCGCTGCCCTGGGCGCGCACGACATGCGGCGTGGCGAGCATGGCCGTGGCCACGGCCACCCCCGTGCCCTTCAGAAGATCCCGACGCTGCATTGCTCTTCTTTCCTCGCGGAACGGAAAACTGCCCAACGACGGGGCAGTCACCGGCAGGATATAGACCAACCGCAGGGAAATGCCCATAGACAAGGCGTTACCGGATGGTTTCCGGCCACCATGCCCAAACCAGGGTCAACTGTCCTGGACACGAGCAATCGGTTTTTCCTCGCCTCCGCCCTTCCCGCGCCGTGCCATGGCGTTCATCTTCCCGCGCGACGGAGGATGCGATGCGCGCGATCTTTGTGATGATCAAATGCGAGATGGGACTGTCCTACCGCGTGGCGCGGGAGATGGTGGACGGCATCCCGGAGCTTTCGGAGATGCACTCGACCTCCGGCCAGTACGACCTGCTGGGAAAGTTCTATCTCGAACCCGGCCAGGATATCGGCCTCTTCGTGGTGGAGCGCGTGCAGACCGTGCCCGGGGTGAAGGACACCTACACGATCCAGACCTTCAACGCTTTCTCGGCCTGAGGCCCGCGCGGCCTCAGCCACCCAGTTCGCGGCGGTAGAGGTCCAGCGTCGCCGCGTCGAAACAGGCGAAGATCACCTCCAGATCCCCGTCCTCCAGCGCCTGGCGCACGGTGGCCACGGCGATCCGCGCCGCCGGGCCCGGCGGATAGCCGTAGATGCCGGTGGAGATCGCCGGGAAGGCGATGCTCCGGCCACCCGCCTGCCGCAACAAGGCGATCGAGTTCCGGTAGCAGGCGGCCAGCAACTCCGCCTCGCCCGAGCCGCCACCATGCCAGACCGGCCCCACCGTATGGATCACATGCCGCGCCGGCAGGCGGAAGCCGGGAGTGATCCGCGCCTCCCCGGTCGGACAAGGTGCCAGCGCCCGCGAGGCGCGGACCAGCTCCGGCCCGGCGGCACGGTGGATCGCCCCGTCAACCCCGCCGCCGCCGGCCAGGGCCCTGTTGGCCGCGTTCACGATGGCATCGACCGCCAGAGTGGTGATGTCCGCCTGTTCCGCCTGCATAGCCACGCCGCGCCTCCTGTCGTGTCTTCCCGGAACCGGGAACCGCGGCGGTGGCCGGCCCGCCGGATGTGTCAATTTCCGCCACTTGGCGATGATTTTTGTTGCACTGCAAGGAGCGTCGGGGCAGGCGAGCACATGATGCTCCGCCACGCCTTTTCCCTCCGGCGGCGCGAACGGAAAGACCGCGCATGAGAACAGCCCCTCCGGCCCAGGGCAGCAGCCTGCCCGCCCTGGCCTCCGTCACGACGCTCTTCTTCGCCTGGGGTTTCGCGACCTCGATCATCGACACGCTGGTGCCGATGGTGCGCTCGGTCTTCTCGCTCAGCTTCACCGAGGCGATGCTCACGCAGTTCGCCTTCTTCCTGGCCTATGGCATCGTGTCCCTGCCGGCCGCGCTGCTGGTCGGGCGGCTGGGCTACCCACGCTCCATCGTGCTCAGCCTGGGCATCATGATCCTGGCCTGCCTGGGCATGCCGCTCGCCACCTCGCTCGGCCATTACAGCCTGGTGCTGGCCAGCCTCTTCGTGCTGGCCTGCGGCATCACCATCCTACAGGTCTCGGCCAATCCGCTCTGCGCCCATCTCGGCCGGCCGGAGGATTCGCATCGCCGCCTGACCTTGTCCCAGGCCTTCAACTCCCTGGGCACGGTGGCCGGCCCCCTGGTCGGTTCCGCCCTGCTGCTGAGCGGCGGTGTCTTCGCGCTGGGCGACGGCGCCACCGGCCCGACCACCGAGCAGGTCGCCCAGTCGCTCCGCCGGATCGACACGCAGTTCCTGGGCATCGCCGCGGGGATCGCCCTGCTGGCCGCCCTGATCTGGGCCATGCGGCGCCAGCTGGAGCGCCATGGCGGCGGGACGGATGAGGACCAGGGCGGCTCGGTGGCCCAGGCCTTCCGCTCCGCCTGGGCCATCTTCGGCGCGGTGGCGCTCTTCCTCTATGTCGGGGCGGAGGTCTCGATCGGCGCCGCCATGATCAACCTGCTGGAACAGCCGCAGATCCTGAACGCCCCGGCGGCCACGGCCGGGCACCTGCTCTCTCTCTACTGGGGCGGCGCCATGGTCGGCCGCTTCATCGGCAGCGCCGTGCTGAGCCGGGTCGAGGCGGGCAAGCTGCTGGCCGCCGTCGCGGCGGTGGCCGGGCTGCTCTGCGTCGCGGTCAGCGGCAGCACGGGCCTGCCGGCGGCGGTCTGCGCCCTGTCGATCGGGCTGTTCAACGCGGTGATGTTCCCGACGATCTTCACCCTGACGCTGGAGCGCTCCTCCGCCCCGCCGGCCGCGACCTCCGGCCTGCTCTGCATGGCCATCGTGGGCGGCGCGGTCGTGCCGCTGGCAACCGGCCTGCTCGCCGACCATGCCGGGCTGAGCATCGCCTTCCTGGTCCCGGCCGCCTGCTATGCCGGAATCGCGATCTTCTCGGTCACCGGGCTGATGACCCGGGCCGGGGCATCCGCCCGGAGGCGCGACGCCGTCGCCACGGCGCACTGAACCGGACGGCCCGGGGGAAAGGGCGCGCCCTCCCCCGGGTTCCGCATCACCCCTCGCCCGGCCTCAGTAACCCAGGGCGATGCCATCCTTGCGCGGGTCGGAGGCGCCGATCAGCACGCCGCGCTCGTGGTCGATCAGGATCGCCTGGCCGCCGCCATGCGGACTGTGGATCGGGCAGCAGGAATGGCCCATGCGCTGCAGCTTCTCCACCAGCTCCATGGGAATGCCCCGCTCCACCTGCACCTTGCCGCCCAGCGGGAAGAGGCGCGGCAGGTCCAGCGCCTCCTGCGGGTTCAGGCCGAACTCGAAGTGGTTGGCGAGGAAGAGCGTCTGGCCCATCGGCTGGAAATGGCCGCCCATCACGCCATAGGGCATGAGCGCGCGGCCGTCCTTCATCACCATGCCGGGAATGATCGTGTGCATGGGGCGCTTGCGCGGCGCGATGCAGTTCGGGTGCCCCTCCTGGAGCCGGAAGCCGAAGCCCCGGTTCTGCAGCATCACGCCGCTCCGCTCCGCCAGGATGCCGGAGCCGAAGCCCTCGAAGAGCGAGTTGATAAAGGAGCAGGCATTGCCGTCCTTGTCCACCACGCAGAGATAGACGGTGTCCTTGTGCCTCGCCCAGTCCGCCTCGCCCGGCGGAGGCAGTTCCGGCAGGGCGCGGTCGTCGCGGATCTGCGCCCGGATCGCGTCGGCATAGGCCCGCGAGGTCAGGTGCCCGACCGGCACCTCGGCCTGGGAAGGATCGGCGAGGAAGGCGTCGCGGTCGCGATAGGCGAAGCGCGCCGCCTCGATATGGCGGTGCATGCGTTCGGCGGAAAGCGGGCCGCCCGGCGGGGCCTCGAAGCCGCCCAGGATGTTCAGCAGCATCAGCACCAGCATGCCGGAGCCGTTGGGCGGGCACTGGTAGACCTCCATGCCGCGCCATTCCGTGCGGATCGGCTCGACGAACTCGGCCACCGCCTGCCCGGCGGAGAAATCCTCCTCCGTATGCGTGCCACCCGCCGCGCGCAGGGTCGCGACCATATCGGCCGCCACGGCACCGGTGTAGAAGCCGGCCGCACCCTGCTTCGCGATCGCCCGCAGCGTCTCCGCCAGCTCCGGCTGGCGGAACACGTCGCCCACGCCATAGGGCTGGCCGTCCTTCAGGAAGCGCCGGGCCGTGGCCGGGTGCTTCCGCAGCTTCTCGGCGGCGAGCTCCCAGTCATGCGCCACGCGCGGCGTGACCGGATGGCCTTCCTCCGCCCACCGGATCGCCGGTTGCAGCACCGCGTCCAGCCCCAGCTTCCCATGCGTGCGGGACAGCAGGTCCCAGGCCGAGACCGCGCCCGGCACCGTCACCGAATGGGCCGAGGTGTTGACCATCGCCGTCAGCCCGGTGGCGCGCAGCGCCTCCGGCGTCGCACCGGCCGGGGCGCGGCCCGAACCGTTCAGCGCCACCACCTTGCCGGTGCCGGCCGGGGCGTAGAGGCAGAAGCAGTCGCCGCCGATTCCCGTGCTCTGCGGCTCGATCACCGCCAGCACCGCCGCCGCGGCGATGGCCGCGTCCATCGCATTGCCGCCCGCCCGCAGGATATCGACCGCCGCCAGCGTGGCGGCGGGCATCGAGGTGGCCGCCATCCCATGGGTGGCGATGGCCGGGCTGCGGCCGGGGCGGTGGAAGTCACGGTTCACGGCGGGGAATGCTCCTGGCAACGAGCCTGGCGTCGGGCCGCCGGGATGCGGCCGCGCATGTCACGGCGGACGCTGGCACGGCCCCCGCGCGACGGCAACCATGCAGGCCGCGTGCCGCGGCCTCTTCCGCTGCCGGGCAGGCTCGGCTAGGCACGGGGGCATGGACGCAACGGCGACGATCGAAGACTTCACGAAGCTCGACATCCGCACCGGCACCATCGCCCGGGCGGAAGCCTTTCCGGAAGCCCACAAGCCCGCGATCAAGCTCTGGGTCGATTTCGGCCCGGAACTCGGGATCAGGCAGAGCTCCGCCCAGATCACCGTGAACTACGATCCCCATGGCCTGGCTGGGCGCCAGGTCATCGCCGTCGTCAACTTCCCGCCCCGCCGTATCGGCGGCTTCGCCAGCGAGGTTCTCGTGCTCGGCGTGCCGGACGAGAACGGCGATGTCGTTCTCCTGCGCCCCGACACGCCCGTACCGGATGGCGCCCGCATGTTCTGAGGAACCGGTCCATGGCCGTCCCCCGCTACTACACCGTCTCCTGGGACCAGCTGCATCGCGACGGCAAGGCACTGGCCTGGCGCCTGGTCGACAAGGGCCCGAGCGGCGGCCCCTGGAACGGCATCGTCGCCATCACGCGCGGCGGGCTGATCCCCGCCGCCATCGTGGCGCGCGAGCTGGACTGCCGCCTGATCGAGAGCGTCTCCGTCGTCACCTATGACGAGGAGGAGCGCGGCAAGCCGAGTGTCGTGAAGATGCCGGAGGCTGCCGGCGACGGCGAGGGCTGGCTGATCCTCGACGACCTCGTGGACACGGGCACCACCGCCCGGGTGGTGCGGGGCCTGCTGCCCAAGGCGCATTTCGCCACGATCTACGCCAAGCCCGCCGGCAAGCCGCTGGTGGACACCTTCGTCACCGAGGTGAGCCAGGACACCTGGATCCTCTTTCCCTGGGACACCGAGCCGCAGTTCGTGGCCCCCATCGCCAAGAGCGCGAAGGCCTGACCCTGCCTGTCCCCAGCGGGCCTTTCACACAGTCCTGAAAGGCGGGTCCGTTCGGGGGCCCGCCTTTCGCTTTTCCGGGTCCGGGGGTCTTTCCGGGCCGGGACAGCGGGGCAGCCGGCGGCGTTGCTGTCGTATTAAAAACTTTCGTGAGTTTAAAAATTATCTCATAAGATGGACAAGTCTTGTGTATCGTTTCCAGGCTAGCTTCCGCTATAGCCACGATCCATGATGAAAACGGGTCAGGAGGATGGTCCTGGAGCCAGCCTCTTCCCCAAGGAAGACACGAAAAGGAGAGCAATGGTCGCCCCCCTGATCACCGTTTCGGTCCCCACCTACCGGCGCCCGTCCCTGCTGCTGCAGTGCCTGCACTCCGTCTTCCAGCAGAACTACCGGCCGTTGGAGATCGATGTCAGCGACAACTCCTCCACCGACGAGGCGGAGCAGCTGATCGCCGGCCTGACGCCGCCGGAAGGGATCACCATCCGCTACTGGCGGAACGTGCCCGCCTCGAACCTGGTGGGCAACATCAACAAGCTCTTCGCCGAGGCGCGGGGCGAGCGGCTCCTGGTGCTGCATGACGACGATGCCCTGCTGCCCGGGGCGATCGAGGCGCTGGACGAGGCCTATCGCTCCTCGCCCGACGTGATCTGCGCCTATGGCATCCAGGAATGCATCACCCCCTTCGGCATGATCTCGCCAAAGGATACCGAGACCCACAGCAAGGTGGGCAACCGGACCTCCGAGTACAGCGGCCTGCACTACGACCTGCTGGTGCGCGCGCTGTGGCGGCAGGTGCCCTGCGACGGCTTCCTGATCGACACCCGGGCGGCGCGCCAGATCGGCTACCGCAGCATGGAGCTGGTGGGGCTGCAGCTCGACACGGATTTCGGCATCCGCCTGTCGCAGGCCTTTCCCGGCAAGGCCTTCTATTTCGTGGACCGGAAGACCTCGCTCTACCGCCTCTCCCCGGAGGGCCTGCGGGAAACGGGGGCGAATGTCAGCAGCAAGATCTACGACGTGCTGGAAGCCCTGCCGAACCTTTCCCCCGCCGAGATGGCGGCGCGGGACCGGCTGATGCACCAGATCGCCGCCGAATCCGTGGTGGAGCACGCCATGAGCCGGCGGCGGAAGAAGGCGTTGCACATCTTCTTCTCCCGCTACTACCGTCAGGGCCAGAGCCTGATGAAGTCGGCCTATCACCTGGGGCTGATCGCCACGCCCAGGCTGCGCGCCGTGCGCTACATCCGCTCGGCCTGACCCCGCCCACCGGCCGCGCGGCATCCGCCCGCGGCCGGTGCCGACCCCAGACCGGCGCACCAGCCGGCGCCGCTACCCGGCGACGGTCTCGGGCGAGACCAGCACCTTGTCCACGCGCCGCCCGTCCATATCCACCACCTCGAACTGCCAGCCGGACCAGGCGATCCGGTCGCCCTCCTTGGGCACGCGCTGCAACAGCGCCAGCAGCAGGCCGGCCACGGTGTGGTAGCTGCCCTCCTGCGGCAGGGTCGGCAGGTCCAGCCGCGCCTTCAGCTCGTCCGACGGCATCATGCCATCCACCAGCAGGGAGCCGTCATGGCGCTCGACGGCGCCCTCGGCCGGCTCCGGCTCCGGCTCCGCTCCCAGTTCGCCGACAATGGCCTCCAGCAGGTCCGAATCCGTGACGATGCCCTCGAAGGAGCCGTACTCGTCCATCACCAGCGCCATGCCGATCTTGTCGGTGCGCATCCGCTCCAGCGCATCCAGCGCCGGCAGGGTGTCAGGCAGGACCAGCGGCTGGCGCATCGCCTCGGCCAGCGAAAGCGGGTGGCCGGCCAGCAGCTCGTCCAGCAGGTCCTTCACCGCGACCACGCCGACCACGTTGTCCACCCGGCCATCGGCCACGACATAGCGGGACACGCCGCCCTCGCGCACGCGGGTCCGCAGCTCCTCCGGGGTCTCGCTGCGATCCAGCCAGACGACCTCGTTGCGCGGCGTCATCAGGGCACGGACCGGCTTGTCGGCAAGGCGCAGCACCCGCTCGATCATCTGCCGCTCCTCACGTTCCAGCGCCCCGGCCTCGGCCCCCTCCGCCACCACGGCCTTGACCTCCTCTTCCGTCACGGAGGTGTCGGTGGGCTGGGTGGCGCCGAGCATCCGCAGCACCAGGGCGGAGGAGGAGGAGAGCAGCCAGACGGCAGGCGAGGCGATGCGCGAGATCAGCAGCAGCGGTGCGGCGAGGCGGCTCGCCACCACCTCCGGGTTCCGCAGCGCCAGGGTCTTGGGCACCAGCTCGCCCAGGATCAGCGAGAGATAGGTGATGAGCAGCACCACCACGCCAAAGGCGATGTCGTCCGCGTAAGGCGCGAGGAGGGGCACCTTCGCCACCAGCGGCTCCGCCGTGGAGGCAAGCCGGGCGCCGCCGAAGGCGCCCGCCAGGATACCGACCAGCGTGATGCCGATCTGCACCGTGGGCAGCATCCGCTCCGGGTTCTCGGCCAGGGACAGGGCGGTGGCGGCCCCCTTCACCCCGTTCTTCTGCAGGCCTTGCAGGCGCGCCCGGCGGGAGGACACCACCGCGAGCTCGCCCATCGCGAAGACGCCATTCAGCAGCACCAGCAGGATGATGATGCCGATTTCGATCAGGACGGACATGATGGCGCATCTTGTAGGGGAGGATGACGGCCAGCGATAGCGCCATGCCGTTTCGGGGCCCGTTTGTTCCGCCGCGAAAATGCCCCATTTGCGGCCGACCCGCGCCGCAGGAACGGGCGTTCATGGTCGGTGAGACGCGGCCCCGGATTCGGCCGCGCCGTCCGGAACGGCCGGGCGGCGCGTCGCCCGGGACGGGGGCCGCAAGACGCCGGACACAGCATGAACGCGAGCCCGATGGGACAGGACTGGCCCCCCCGCCCGGCCACCCCGCCCGCTTCCACCGCCAACCCGCACCCGAGCCGCACGGACCGCCCCGGCCGCGGCCTGTCACGGCAGGCCGCCACGCTGGCGGTACTGGCGCTGGTGGCGGTCGCGCATCTGGGCGCCTGGTGGGCCTGGAACCGGCCGGTCGCCATGCCGGATTTCACCGGGCGAGTGGAGGGCTTCGCCTTCGCCCCCTACCAGCGCGGCCAGAGCGCCGAGGGCGACAACCAGCCGAGCGCGGCCGACATCCTGCGCGACCTGCGGCGCGTCGCCCCGATGACGGACCGCATCCGCACCTATGCCGCCTCGAACGGGCTGGAGCGCATCCCCGACCTCGCATGGCAGGCCGGGCTCGACCTGCGGGTCACCATGGGCTCCTGGCTGGACAAGCGCCTGGACCGCAACGCCGCCGAGATCCGCAACCTCGTCCAGACGGCGCGCGAGGCCCGCAACGTGGACCGCGTGCTGGTCGGCAACGAAGCCATCCTGCGCGGCGACCTGACCGTGCCGCAGCTCGTCGGCTACATCCGCCAGGTGAAGCGGCAGGTGCGCCAGCCCGTCTCCACCGCCGAGCCCTGGCATGTCTGGGTGGACCATCCGGAGCTGGGCCAGGCGGTGGACTTCATCACCATCCACCTGCTGCCCTACTGGGAGGGGCTGCCGGTCGATGACGCGCTGCGCTTCTCCATGGAGAAGTATCAGCAGGTGAAGGCGATGTTCCCGAACAAGCCGGTGCTGATCGGCGAGATCGGCTGGCCCTCCGACGGCGTGGCCCAGGGCGCGGCGCGGGCGAGCCGGGTGAACCAGGCGATGTTCCTGCGCAAGTTCTTCCGCATCGCCGACCGCGAGAACCTCGACTACTTCGTCATGGAGGCCTTCGACCAGCCCTGGAAGGCCAGCTTCGAGGGCCGGGCCGCCGGCTACTGGGGCATGATGGACCTCGACCGGCAGGAGAAGTGGCCGCTGACCGGCGCGGTGCAGGAGAATCCCGGCTGGGCCGGCTGTGCGCTGGGCGGCAGCCTCGCCGCCTTCCTCGCCAGCTTCTTCTTCCTCGCCCGCCGCCCGGACATCCGCCCTGCCGGCAAGCTGATGATGGCCGGCCTTGCCCAGCTCGCGGTGACCGGCGTGGTCGCGGTGGTGCTGGCGATGTCGGAGACCTACCTCTCCCCCGCCGCCGCCGTGGTCTGGGGCGCGCTGATCCTGGGCCAGCTCCTGCTGCTGGCGCTGCTGCTCTCCGACAGTTTCGAGCTGGCGGAAACGGTGTTCGGCCGTGTCGCGAAGCGCCGCTGGCCCGCTTTGCCCGCCGCCGACACCGCCGCGATGCCGAAGGTTTCCCTGCACCTGCCGATCTGCAACGAGCCGCCGCAGATGGTGCGCCAGACCCTCGATGCCCTGGCGGCGCTCGACTACGAGAATTTCGAGGTGCTGGTGGTGGACAACAACACCACCGACCCTGCGGTCTGGGAGCCCGTGGCCGAGCATTGCGCGCGCCTCGGCCCGAAGTTCCGCTTCTTCCATCTCGGCCGGTGGCCGGGCTTCAAGGCGGGCGCGCTGAACTTCGCCCTGCGCGAGACCGCGCCCGATGCCGCGGTGATCGGCGTGCTGGACAGCGACTACCTCGTCCGCCCCGACTGGCTGCGCCGCATGGTGCCCTTCTTCGACCGCCCGGAGGTCGGCTTCACCCAGTCGCCGCAGGACTACCGCGACGGGCACGAGGGCTGGTTCAAGCGGATCATGTTCTGGGAGTATGCCGGCTTCTTCAAGGCGGGCATGGTCACGCGCAACGAGCGCAACGCCATCATCCAGCACGGCACCATGACGCTGATCCGGCGCTCGGCGCTGGAAGGCGCGGCCGTGGACGGCAAGGCCTGGGCGGAATGGTGCATCTGCGAGGACAGCGAGCTCGGCCTGAAGCTGATGCGCCAGGGCTGGGAGGCCGTCTACGTCCCCGACAGCATGGGCCGCGGCGTGATGCCGGACGACTTCGCCGCCTACCGCAAGCAGCGGCACCGCTGGGCCTTTGGCGCGGTGCAGATCGTCAAGGGCCACTGGCGCGCCCTGCTGAACCCCTTCGACCGCTCGCTGACCCAGGGCCAGCGTTTCCACTTCGTGATGGGATGGATGCCCTGGTTCGGCGACGCGCTGGGCCTGGCCTTCGTGATCGGCGGCCTGTTCTGGTCGCTGGGCCTGACCCTGCTGCCCCTGACCAACGAGCTGCACTATGCCGGGCTGCACGCCTGGGTGCTGCAGCATCTCGGCCTGGGCGAGGGCTTCTGGCTGGCGCTGCGGGCGGTGCTGCAGGGCGTGGGCCTGTCCAACGAGTTCCCGATCCTGCTCTTCATGCTGCCGAGCCTGGGGCTCTTCGCCTTCAAGCTCTTCCAGATCTGGACGCTCTATGCCGCGCGTGTCGCCTGCGGCGCGGGCGACCGGCTGGCGGCGGCGCTGGGCGGGCTGGCGCTGACCCACACCATCGGCAAGGCGGTCTGGCAGGGCTTCTTCAAGCGCCGGGCGCATTTCGCCCGCACGCCCAAGATGGAGAACGCCCCGGCCCTGGTGCAGGCCTTCGCCACCGCGCGGGAAGAGTTGATCCTCATGGGCCTGCTCTGGGCCGCTGCGCTGGGCGTTACCCTGGTGCATCGTGGCGGAACCTGGGAGGCCCTGCTGTGGACCGTGATCCTGCTGGTGCAGTCGGTGCCCTACCTGGCCGCCGTCTCCATGGCGGCGGTGGCCGCCCTGCCCTCTCCCGCCCTGACGCAGGGCGTGCCGGGCGCCGTCGCGGCCACCTCCACGGCCGGCCATGCCGTCGCCCGCGCAGCGGCTGAATAAGCCAAGGATACGCGCCTCGGGCGGCTGGCGGGCTCCGCCGGCCGCCCGGATTCTGGGGCTGGCCGGTCTCGTGCCCTTTTTCGGGCTGGCCATGCTCTCGCTGTCCGGCGAAGCCTGGGCGCGGCCGCCGCTGCTTCTCTACGGCGCCACCATCCTCTCCTTCCTCGGCGCCATCCATTGGGGCGTCACCCTGCGGGCTCCGGAAAGCGAGGCGGGCTGGGACTGGCCCCGCCTGACGCTCGGGGTCCTGCCGCCGCTGCTGGCCTGGGTCGCGCTGTTGCTGCCGCCCTACTGGACGGCCCTCCTCCTCATCCTCGGCCTGATGCTCACGGTGATCGTGGAATCCTGGGCGGCCCGCGTCCACGCCGTCGCGCCGCGCAGCTGGCTCCGCCTGCGCTGGTTGCTGTCGATCGGCGCCTCGTCCTCGCTTTTCTTTGGTGTCCTGCTTCTATTATGAGATTGATTCCATAATTTGAAACGTCTATAGCGTGGTTCCTGTCCGCTCCGCTCCTTTGGAGGTCCCATGCCGGATGCCGAGGTGATCCCTTTTCCCGTCACCCCGATGCGGCGCCTCGAAAGCGCCCTGCAGAGCCTGGTCAAGGCGCAGGAGGAGCAGCGACGGGCCGTCCAGGCCTTCCAGGATTCCGTGGCCCAGCTCCGCACCCAGACCACCCTGCTGCGCGAGAGCGTGCGGGACTTCGACGAGGAGCTGCGGCAGCTCGGCCAGGAAGCCCGGCGCGCCCATGCCGCCGCCCTCACGCTGGAACACACCGCCGGGCGTCTCTGAGAGCGCCCCCGCCGCCAGAAAAGGTCAGACCGGATGGCCTGCACCCTCGGAGGGAAGCCCTTTCGCGGCAGGAAATACCGCCGCGGCGGCGTGCAGCCCCTCGCGCGGGGATGACTCCCTTTCTTCCTGGGCCTATCTCGGAGGTGGAAGCATTGTTCCACGAGGTGTGCCCGCCATGAGCCATCCCCTGATCGCCCAGCTCGAAGCCGCCCGGATCGTGCCCGTGGTGCGCACCAAGAACACCGCCCACGCGGCCACGGCGGTCGCCTGGCTGCGGGAGACGGGCATCACCGTCTTCGAGATCACCATGACCGTCCCCGGCGCCGTGGACCTGATCCGCGAACTCGCGGCGGAGCCCGGCCTGCTGGTCGGCGCCGGCACGGTGCCGGATGCTGCCACGGCCGAGGCCTGCCTCGCCGCCGGGGCGCGTTTCCTCGTGGCGCCCTGGGTCGATTCCAGCCTCGCTCCGCCTTGCCGCGAGGCCGGCGCCTGCCTGATGCTGGGCGCCGTGACGCCGACCGAGGTGCGCGCGGCCCTGGCCGCCGGGACGGATGTGGTGAAGGTCTTCCCCGCCGCTTCCGCGGGCGGGCCCGGCCATGTGAAGGCGCTGCGTTCGGTCTTCCCGCAGGTCACCTTCTGCCCGACCGGCGGCATCGATTCGCGCAACGCGCCGGACTATCTGGCGGCCGGCGCGGCCTTTGTCGGCATGGGCGGCAAGCTGGTGGACGAATCCCTGATCGCCAAGGGCGACCGCGCGGCGGTGCAGGACGCCGCCCGCGCCGCGCTCGGCATCGTGCAGGCCTGACGCGGATGGCCGCCGAACTCCTTTGCCTGGGCGAGCCGATGTGGGAGCTCAACCAGCAGTCCCGGGCCGCCGACGGCCGCCCGCTCTACCTGGAAGGCCATGGCGGCGACGCCTCCAACGCCGCCATCGCCGCGGCACGGGCCGGGGCCTCGGTGGGCTTCCTGGGCGCCATCGGCCAGGACCGCCCGGGCGACAGCTTCATGGCGCTCTGGCAGGAGGAAGGCGTCGATACCGCAACGGTGCTCCGCAGCGCCGACGCGCCGACCGGGCTCTACATCGTCACGCATGGCGCGAAGGGGCACGAGTTCACCTATTACCGCAGCGGCTCCGCCTCGGCCCGCTACCGGCCCGAGGACCTGCCGGAAGATGCGATCCGTGCCGCGCGGATCCTGCACCTGACCGGCATCAGCCTGGCGATCTCCTCCAGCGCCTGCGACGCCGCGCTGCGGGCTGCCGCGATCGCGCGGGAGGCCGGGGTCCAGGTCTCGGTGGACACCAACCTGCGCCTGCGCCTCTGGCCACTGGCCCGCGCCACCGCGATCACCCACGCGGCCATCGCCATGGCCGACATCGCCCTGCCCTCCTACGACGATGCGACGCATCTGACGGGGCTGGACGATCCGGACGCCATCGCGGATTTCTACCTGAAGCTTTGCCCGCTGGTGCTGCTGAAGCTCGGCAAGGAGGGCTCCATCGTCGCGACGCGCGAGGGCCGGACCCGCATTCCCGGCCGGGTGGTCGAGGCCGTGGATGCCACCGGCGCGGGCGACACCTTCGCCGGCAATGTACTGGCACGGCTCCTGGCCGGCGACGGGCCGGAAGAGGCAGCGCGCTACGCCAACGCCGCGGCGGCACTCGCGACCACCGGCTATGGCGCGGTGGCACCGATGCCGCGGCGGGACGAGGTGCTGGCCTTCCTGAAGCAGGGCTGAAGCCGGAGCGCCTCTCCGCCCCGGTCAGGCGTCAGCCTTCGCGCAGGCTTTCCAGCCGCTGCCGCAGCGCCATGTCGTGCGGCAGCAGCTCCACCGCGGTGGCACAGGCCAGTTCCGCCTCCACCGGACAGCCCCCTTCCTCGAAGAGCCGACTGAGATGTGCCTGGAGGCCGCCGTTCCGCGCGGCGCGCCCCATGGCATCCGCCAGCGCCGCCTCGGCCTCCCGGCGGAAGCCCGGCTCCTCCAGCAGCGCCGCCAGCGGCAGGAGGTCGCCGCCATGGCCTGTGATCTCGGCGGCAACGTCGGTCACCACGGCCCAGGGCTGGATGCCCGGCCGCAGCAGGCCCGGCGCGTTCTCCAGCAGGAGGTTCAGCTCCTCGTTGGCGCTGCCGGGGCCCTGCCAGATCAGCGCGTTCTCCGGCTGGCCGACCAGGCTCAGCGCCGCCGCCAGAAAGGAGGCACGCCGGTTGCCCAGGGCCTGCAGGGCCCGGCCCATGAGCAGCAGCCGCCCGCTCATGCCGATGCCCTCGGGTGCCGGCAGGTCCTGCCGCGCCAGGGCCATGGCGCGGCGCATGTCCCCGGCCTGGAGCGCCTCGTCCGCCTCCAGGGTCCGCAGTACATAGGCAGCCTGGGGGCCGAGCGGTGCCGGGCCGGCGGCGGCCTCCCTCAGCACCGCCATCACTTCCTCCACCGACAGCAGCCCGTCGGGCGCGAGGCCGAGCTGGGAGGTCATGGGCCGCACCGTCAGCCCCGCCCCCACCAGCCAGTCGTGCAACTCGCCATGGACTTCGCGCCAGCTTCCCTCCGTCGCCTTGCGGAAGGCGTGCGGGAAGAACCCGGCATAGATGTCCAGCGCCTCGCTGGACCCGGCGGCGAGCTGGTCGCCCGCCGCGCCCTCGCGGAAATGGTCGGTGAAGAGGTCGCGCGGGCCGGCGGAAAGGAGGAGGGGCAGGTCCACCCGGTGCAGCGCCTTGTCGGGGCGGAGCCGCAGCACGGCGTCGAAGCGCGCGCCCTGCTCCTGCTCCAGATCGCGCTTCATCACCCCGGCCTGGAAGACCTTGTAGAACTGCCGCAGCGTATAGGGGTCGGTGCCATGCGGCGCGCCGTCCGGGTGGCGCTGGCGGTTCTCGTAGAACCCGAAGGGGAAGGCATCCTCGACATGGATGCGCGCCGGGCCGACCGCCGCCTCGATGGCCTCCCGCGTCACGGTCTCGCTTTCCGCCCGTTGGGCCAGATGGCGGCGCAGCGCGGGAAACACCTCGAAGAAGCGCTGCGACTTCCATTCCGCCGGCAGGGCGCGCAGCAGGCCCGGTGGCAGCACGAGATCCAGGCGGCTGGCATTCATCGGACCGCTCACCTTCGCCCCGCGCTCGCGCCAAGTGGCGACGACCACGCTCACCTCCGCCTGCTCCCGCAGGGTACGCAGCCAGCCGAGCCCGCTCTCGAAGCGCCGCATCTGGCCGCTGAGGCATACGCAGATCCTCGGCCGCGCCGCAGTCATCCCCACCCTGTCCCATCCTCCACGATACGGCCCGTCCGTTTCCGGCGAGCGCACGCCATTGTCTTCGGCGGCCGCTGATCCACGGAACCCGCGGCTGGCGCATCGGGTTTCGTGGCAAGAACCCTGGCCGGCCGATGCTGCGGCATCGCCCCAACGGCAAGGATGCCCGCCGTTTTGGGCGTCCTTCGGAAAACATCAAGACGGCAGCGGTGGCAGGATCTCCGTCATCCGGTTGGGCGAGGCCGGCACTGGCCCTCCCGGCACCCCTCCAGCGGCGTACAGGTGACAGATGCCGCCGGGGGCTTACGCCCTCCCATCACAGTGACCATCTTGGCGGGGTGAGCAGATTCGTCGGACGGGCGCTGGGGCCGGATGGCCAGGTGGCCCATGCCCTTCCTTTCACCCCCGCCTCCATACCGCCCGTCCCGCCCCGCGTGCTGCTGGCGGCCTGGGACAGTGCGCGGGAGGGTGCCGCCCTCGGGCTGCGCGGCCCTGAGCGCGCGCTGTTCTTCGCCGCCGAGGATCGCGCGGCGCCGGATCCGGTGCGGCTGGACCTGTCCGATCCCGACGCGCGCTGCTGGGCGGAGGCGATCGACCTGACCCTTGGCCTCGGCACGGTGTCCGGCATGGCGGTGCTGCTGCGGCTGCTGGCGCTGCTGGATGCCATGGGACGCCTGCCCTGGCTGCGCGGCATGTTCGAGATCAGCGCTGGCGAGGCCGAACTCCACCCGGCGCTCCTCGGGGCGGCGGCCGAGCTCCCCCTGGACCCGGCCGCCAGACTGGACGAAACCAGCCTGCGGCGCCGACTCTCACGGCTGCCGGCCGGAGCCCGTTCATGAATTACCGATTCCTCGCCCTTGCCCTCCTGCTTCCCGTTCTGGGGGCCTGTGCCAGCACGCCCGAGCGCAGCAGCGACCAGCGCCAGGATGAGGCAAGGCTCGCCGCCTGTCGCCGCGATGCCGAGCGGGCCATCCTGTTCCGCGACCGCGGCCAGACCATGCGCAACGACGAGCTGGATGCGAGCTCCGGCGTGCAGAGCTATCTCGGCATCCGCAACCAGACGGACCGGCTTGGTGCCACCTTCGAGCGCAACCGTATGGCCGCGGCCTGCGCCCGCGACGGCGCGCCGGATGCCAGCGGTGCCGCCCAGGGCCAGGCTAATCCGACCCCGTCCGGCGCGGCGGCACCCGCCACGCGCTGACTCGGCCGGGAGGAAGCCCCGCAAGGGCCTGTCGCGTCTCCGACGACGGGCCCTTCCCCCTGGCGATTTTCCCCGGCGATTTCCCTGGCCGCCGATCTGCTCTAGGACACCCTCCGTCCCGACCACGAGACGAGGAGAGGCTCCGCGATGAGCAAGATCACCCGCCACGGCAACAACCCGGTGCTGTCCAACGCCGTCGAGTACCACAATTTCGTGTTCCTGGCCGGCGTCACCGCCGATGACCTTTCCCAGGACGTGGTCGGCCAGACCAAGCAGATCCTGGCCCGGATCGACGAGCTGCTGGAAGCGCACGGCACCGACAAGACCCGCCTGCTCCAGGCCCAGGTCTGGCTGAAGGACATCCGCGACCGCGACGCCCTGAACAAGGAGTGGGTGTCGTGGCTGCCGGAAGGCGGCGCGCCGGTCCGCGCCTGCGTGGAAGCCAACATGGCCGACCCGCGCCACCTCGTGGAAATCATGATCACCGCCTGCCGCTGAGGCGGCGCGGCGATTCAGCCGTGTGGAACGCTGTGGCGGCTCAACCGCCACAGTGTGACTTTGGCAGTGTTGCCATGGGTCACATAGGACTATCTTCTCTATCGGCACCGCTTGCGAGCTATGCCCCCGACAAATCACACCAATTCCGCACACACATTGCTCTCACGGATTGGCGAGGATGCAACCCTCCGGTACCGCCTCCACACCGGCATCGGTGATGCCGGTTCCTGGGTGGGGCCAGGATTAGCAATGGGTTACCGGCCCGTCGGGCCAATCCGTGGGGGGGTCATGCGGTTCAGGTCTTCGGCGATCACTGTCACGGCGCTCTGCGGAGCGCTGGTCCTTGCCCTTCCGGGTGGTGCGGAAGCGGCACAGCAGAAGGGCGCGAAAGCTGCCCGGCACGGCACCACGGCGCATGTCGCCAAGACGCTGAACGCCACTCCGAACTTCCGCAGCGCATCGCTGAAGGCGCGTTCCTTCCGTGGCCCTGAGGGCCGCGACGAGGGCACGGTCCGCAACGCCATGTTCACCGGCAGCATCTCCTGCGTTCCCTATGCCCGCATGGTCTCGGGCATCCAGGTCACCGGGAACGGCTATCAGTGGTGGGGCAACGCGGCGGGTCTCTACGAGCGCGGCCAACGCCCCGAGCCCGGCTCGGTGCTGGCCTTCCGCGCCTCGGGCGGCATGCGCCTCGGCCATGTGGCGGTGGTGCAGCGGATCGTGAACAGCCGCGAGATCGAGATCGAGCACGCGAACTGGGAAGGCCCGGGCATCCGCAAGGGCACGGTGATGCGCAACGTTTCGGTGATCGACGTCTCGCCGCGCAACGACTGGACCGCCGTCCGGGTGCAGATCGGCCGCAGCGACGAGAGCTTCGGCCGCGTCTATCCGACTTATGGCTTCATCCACAACCGCCCGATCGGCGCCTCCCCGCGCATCAACTACGCCCGCTCCCAGGGCTTCGAGGAAGTGGCCGAGGCCCCGGCCTCGAACCGCCCGCTGGACATCACAGTGCGCAACACCGGCCGCTGAGCGACGGCCGGCCTCCTTTCCTGACCCTTATAGGTTTCGCCTTCCTTTGCCCGCGGGACTATCCTCGGGAAACCTTCGCGCCGGCCCCGATGTTGCCGGCACGTTGGTTTCAGGAGGATGGCCATGAGTGGAACGACGCCTAGCGACACCCCGGCTGGCGGCGCCGGCATCTCCCAGATCCACGAGATCATGTCCTCCCTGATGGGAGGACGCACGGACAGCGCCGGCGTGCAGCAGCTGGTGGACCGGCTGCGCCAGGGCGGCATGCACAGCCAGGTGGAATCCTGGGTCGGGACGGGCGAGAACCAGCCCGCCGACGGCAGCTCCATCGAGCGGGCCTTCGGCAGCTCTACCATCGACAATGTCGCTTCCCGCTTCGGGATGACGCACCAGCAGCTCGTCTCCCTTCTGGTGATGGCGCTGCCGATGGTCCTGAACTACCTCACCCCGAAGGGCAAAGTTCCGGCCAACGAGGCGGAAATGCCCCAGGGTGGGTTGCAGGGCGGGCTGGGCGGTATTCTCGGCAGCATCCTGGGCAGCCTGGGTGGTGGCGCCACGGCCGGCAACACTCAGCCCGGCACTCCTGGCCAAGGTGGCCAGGGCGGTTCGGCCGGGGACATCGTGGGCGGGCTGCTGCGCTCCGTGCTGGGCGGCCATCGCAACGGCTGAGAACGGCTTTCCGGACCGCCGGCCTTGCGGCTGGCCGGCCCGGGCCTTCTTCACCCGTGCCGTGGGCTTCCCGGCGGCATCGCCTCGTCGGCGGACGGCGCGCTGCCACCGCGGGGCGGCACCTTCGCCGCGATCAGTGCACGGCGGATCTCGGCCTCGGCCTTCTCCAGCTCGCCCGCCGCCGCGAGGCGCCGGTTGCGTCCTTCCTCGGCGATCCGCAGCGAATCCTCGATCGTGCCGATCAGCGCCGCATTCGCCTGCTTCAGCGAATCCATGTCCACCACGCCACGCTCGATCTCGCCCCGCACCTGGGCATTGCCCTGTCGCAGCGCCTCGGCATTGGCGATGAGGAGCTTGTTGGTCAGGTCGGTCGCCGCCTGGAGCGCGCCGCCGGCCTCCCGCATCCGCTGGATCGCCAGCGCCTGGGCGAGCTGCGCCCGCCAGAGCGGAACGGTGTTGGCCAGCACCGAATGGATCTTGGAGGCCAGCGCCTTGTCGTTCTCCTGGATCAGCCGGATGCCCGGCAGCGCCTGCATGGCGATCTGCCGCGTCAACCGCAGATCGTGGATGCGCCGGTCCAGCTCGTCCCGCGCTGCCCGCAGGTCGCGCAGCCGCTGCGGCGCCAGCGGGTCCTTGGCGACCTCCGCCTCCCATTCCGCCTTCGGCACCGTCTCGGTATCCGTATGGGCCAGCACCTGCTCGCCCGCCTCGATATGCTCGGCCAGCGAGTGGAACCATTCCAGCGTGGCGCCGTAGAGCCGCTCCAGCCGCTCCACATCCTCCATCAGCCGGGTGCGGTGGCCCTGCAGCAGGTCGCCCGCCGCCTCGACCTGTCCGCGCACGCTCTCATAGCGTTGCAGGATGCCGACCGTGCCGCTGCTCGCCCGCCCCATCAGCCGGGACAGCAGCCCGGGCTTCTCCTCGCCGCCGCCCGGATCGAAGCCGCGCAGATGCGCCAGCAGCCCGGACAGCGCATCGCCCGCCTGCCCGGTCGCGTCGTTGCGGGAGGCGCCGAGCATGGCATCCGCCGCCACCGTGGCCTGCCGCTGCGCCTCCTGGCCGAAACGCAGGATCGAGGAAGGGTCGGCCAGATCGATCTGGCGGGCCAGCTCCGCCGCCCGCGCCGGAACCGTGCGCTGCTGCGCCTCCGATGGATCGCTCATGCCACCCCTTCCTCCCGAAGCCTCTGCCGCAGCACCGTC
Source organism: Roseomonas sp. FDAARGOS_362 (assembly GCF_002754815.1). Lineage (GTDB taxonomy): Bacteria > Pseudomonadota > Alphaproteobacteria > Acetobacterales > Acetobacteraceae > Roseomonas > Roseomonas mucosa. Next base: position 965,099 of record NZ_CP024588.1, read on the forward strand.
ACCTGCACGTCCAGCGCCTCGGTCTCGGAGGCACGCAGCCGTTCCGCCGCCTGCGAGGCGGCCCGCTCCACATCGCTCATGGCCGCCGTCAGTTCGCGTGGCGCGACGGCGCCGGCGGAAAGCCTTTGGGCGATGCGCTCCAGCCCGTCCAGACCCAGCACCAGCAGGCTGCGCGCCTGCCCCGCCATGGAGGGGCGCAGCGCCATCTCCCTCAGCAGCCCGCGCAGCGCCAGGACGGCCCCGGCGAGGCGCGTGTCCGTGCCTTCCAGCACGGCCAGCCGGCGGGCGAAGGGCTCCAGCCCGGCATCGCCCTGATAGGGCTCCGGCTTCTCCTCGCGCAGCCCCTCATAGGCGAGGCGCAGCCCATAGGCCGCCGCCAGCCCAAGCAGAACGGCCCCCACGGTGCCCGTGCCGCCCGCCAGCGCCGCCGCGAAGCCCGTGCCCAGCCCCAGCGCGGCCATGGCACGGCGCCGGTCGCCATGCTTCGCGCGGCGCAGCAGGGCCACCGTCAGGCCCGTGCCCGCCAGCCCGGCGAGCAGGCCGAGGATGGTCCGCGACTGGCCGCTGGCCAGGGCCAGCAGCAGCGCCGGCAGCATGGGCAGCGCCATGACCGGAAGGGCGAGGCCGCGCAGGGCCTTGCGATAGGTCTCGGGGAGCATCAGCGGGGCGCCATCAATGGAAGATGCGGATGATGGCCTGGACCAGGGTCAGCACCGACACGAAGCCCAGGCTGGCCAGCATCAGCGCCGCCCCGGCGATGCGCCGGGCGGGGACCTGGAAGGGCTTGGGGGCCAGAGGCGGGCGGTTCGGGATCATCGCAGCGGAAAGATGCGGACCCCTGCCCCCGTCTTCAAGCCGTGTCTTCAGCGCCGCTGCGCCCGCGGGTCCAGCGCGTCGCGCAGCCCGTCGCCCAGCAGGTTGAAGCTCAGCACCACCAGGAAGATCGCCAGCCCGGGATAGATCGCCATCCAGGGCGCCTGGCTCAGGAAGCGCTGCGCCGCGTTCAGCATGGAGCCCCAGGAGGGTGCCGGTGGCTGCTGCCCCAGGCCGAGGAAGGACAGCGAGGCCTCGGCGATGATGGCCTCGGCGATGGCCAGCGTCGCCTGCACCAGCAGCGGCGGCACGATGTTCGGCAGCACATGCACCACCGCCGTGCGCCAGGGCGGGTTGCCCAGGGCGCGCGCCGCCTCCACCCATTCGGTGGCCTTCGCCTCCATCGCCATGCCGCGGGCCAGGCGCACGAAGATCGGCGCGGCGGAGATGGCGATGGCCAGCATCGCGTTCTCCAGCGCCGGGCCCAGGAAGGCCGCGAGCGCGATGGCCAGGATCAGGAAGGGCACGGAAAGCATGGCGTCCGTGATGCGGGAGATCAGCGCGTCCACCCAGCCGCCCGCCAGCCCGGCCAGCATCCCCAGCGGCACGCCCACCGCCAGCGCCGCCGCCACGGAAAGGCCGCCGGCCATCAGCGAGGTCCGCGCGCCCCAAAGGGTGCGGGACAGCACGTCGCGCCCGTTCTCGTCCGTGCCGAACCAGTGCGCCAGCGAGGGCGGCTTGCGGATCAGAGACCAGGAGGTGGCGGTGGGGTCATAGGGCGCGATCAGCGGCGCCAGGATCGCCCCCAGCACGAAGAGCACGATCACGGCGAGGCCGAAGACCGCCAGCCGGTGCCGCAGGAAGCGGCGCATCGCGCGCCGCCCCGGGCTGTCGCGGCGCGCAGGGGCGGGGTTCGCGGCGGCGCGCGGGCGGCGGACGGAAACGCCGCTCATGCCGCGCGCAGCCTGGGATTGACGAGCATGTAGAGCAGGTCCGAGAGCAGGGAGAGCAGCACGAAGATCACCGCCGTCACCACCACCACGCCCTGCACCACCGGATAGTCGCGGTTGAAGACGGCATCCACGATCAGCTTGCCGAAGCCGGGGATGGTGAAGATCTGCTCCGTCAGCACCGCGCCGGCCAGCAGCTTGCCGAGTTCGATCGTGCCCAGCGTCACCACCGGGATCAGCGCGTTGCGCAGCGCGTGCTTGGCCACCACCACCCGTTCCGGCAGGCCCTTGGCGCGGGCGGTGCGGACGTAGTCCTGCCCCAGCGCGCCCAGCATGGCGGCGCGGGTATGGCGCATCAGCACGCCGGCGATGGAATTGCCCAGCACGAAGGCCGGCATGATCGTGGTGGCGAGCGACTGCCGCCAGTCCTCGGTCAGCGGCACGTAGCCGGAGGGCGGCAGCCAGCCGAGCTGCACGCTGAAGAGCAGGATCATCATGATCCCCAGCCAGAAGTTCGGCGTGGAGATTCCGGCCAGGGCCAGCCCGTTGGCGATCCAGTCCAGCGGCCGGTCGCGCTTCACGGCGGAAAGCACGCCGAGCGGCACGCCGATGGCGACGGCGATGATGAAGGCCATGGCGCCGAGCTGGAGCGTCACCGGCAGCTTCTGCAGGATCAGCTCCGTGACCGGCTGCCGGATGCGCCAGGAGAAGCCGAGATCGCCGTGCAGCAGACGGAACAGCCAAGCGAGGTACTGTTCCCAGACCGGCCGGTCGAGCATCAGCTCCGCCCGGATCTGCGCCAGCACCTCGGGGTCGCCGCGCTCCTCCCCCGCCATGATCAAGGCGGGGTCGCCGGGCATGAGCTGCTGCAGGCCGAAGACGAAGAGACTCAGGATCAGCAGCGTGGGGACGACCTGCCCCAGGCGCCGCAGCAGCCAGCCGAACATCGCGCGTCCTTACGAGAGGGTGAGGTCCTGCACGCGGATCAGACCGTCCGGATGGGGCCGGAAGCCGCCGACGCGGGTGGTATGGGCAGCGATGTTCTTGATGTACCAGAGGTAGGAGCGCGCCTGGTCCTTGTCCACCGCCTGCTCCCAGAGCTGGCGGTACAGGTCCTTGCGCTTCGCCTCGTCCATCTCCTGCCGCTGGGCATCGAGGATCCGGTCGGCCTCGGCATTGCTGTACCTGCCGTCGTTCTGCGGACCACGGCTGTGCAGGAAGGCCCAGCTGTTGCCGTCCGGATCGGGGCGACCCGACCAGCCGCTGAAATAGAGCTGGAACTCGCCGCGCACCGCGGCGGCCAGGCCGGAGGCGAATTCCACCGCCTTGATCTTCAGGTCGAAGCCCGCCTCGGAAACCATGGACTGCATCACCTCGGCCACCTGTCGCGCCTCGGGGTTGTTGGCGACCATGATCTCGACGCTGAGCGGGGCCTGCACGCCTGCTTCCTTCAGGAGCTGCTTCGCGCGGGCGACATCGCGCGCCGGCACCTTGCGCGCGGCGATGTGGTAGGGCGAGCTGGGTGTCACGGCCTGGGTGGCAGGGGTGAACATGCCCTCATAGACCACCTGGATGAGGGCCTCGCGGTCCAGCGCGAGATCGAAGGCCCTGCGCAGGCGGACATCCTGGCCGATCGGCATCCGGCTCTGCTCGCCATTGCCGATATTGTAGGTGATGCCCCAGTAGCCGAGCCCGTCCGTCGCCGCGACCTTCAGGTTCCGGCTACCCTGGATCTCCTTCACATCCGTGGGCGCGACGCTTTCCACGAGGTCGAGCGTCCCGGAGCGCAGGTTGGCGACGCGCACCGTGCTGTCCACGATCACCTGATAGGTGATGCGGTCCAGGTGGATGCGCTTCGCATCCCAGTAGTCCGGGTTGCGCTCGACCACGATGCGGTCCTGCGCCACGCGCTCGACGAAGCGGAAGGGGCCGGTGCCCACCGGCTTCGCGCCGAAATCCTTGCCCGCCGCCTCGGCAGCCCTGGGCGACAGGATCATGCCGGCACGGTCGGTGAGCTGCGACAGGAAGGCGGCGGAGGGTTCCTTGAGCCGGATGCGGACGGTCTTCGGGTCCACCACCTCGATGGTCTCCATCGTGCCGATCTCGCCACGGCGGAAGGAGCCCTGCATGGTCAGGTGGCGCATCAGCGAGTAGCGTACCGCCTCCGCATCCATCGCCGTGCCGTCGTGGAACTTCACCCCCTCGCGCAGCGGGATCAGCAGCGTCCTCGGGTCCTCCCAGCTGTGGCCCGTGGCGAGCTGCGGCACGATATCCAGCCTCTCGTTCACGTCGAAGAGCTTGTCGAAGAGGCTGGCGAAGACGATGCGCCCCATCAGGGAGCGCGCCAGCGTCGGGTCGAGGATGTCCGGGTCCTCGCGCAGGCCGAGGCGGAAATGCTTCGTCCCCTGCGCCTTCGCCGGGCGCGCGCCCAGCGAGGCGGCGGCCATGGCGCCGAGGGCCAGCGGCGCGAGGCCGCGCCGGGTGATGGCAGGGTTCATGCGGCGTCTCCCGTGACGTCGGTGCGGTCGAAGAATCGTTGCAGCCGGGCCTGCCGCTCGCCCGTGGCACGGCGCTCGCGCAGCGGCAGGACCGGCGGCAGCCCGTTCTGGAAATGGCAGGCGGTGCGGCGCAGGGAGGCCTCGGTGGCCCCCGCCAGCGCCGGGTCCTGCCGCGCGCAGATCTCCTTGGCATGCGGGCAGCGCGTGTGCAGCCGGCAGCCGGAGGGCGGCGCGAGGGGGCTCGGCAGGTCGCCCGGCAGCGGCGCGCCACCGCCGACGCCGGGCACGGAGGCCAGCAGCGCCCGCGTATAGGGGTGGCGCGGATCGTCGAAGATCGCCTCGGCGGGCCCTTCCTCGACGATGCGGCCGAGATACATCACCGCCACCCGGTCCGCGACATGGCGAACCACGGCGAGGTCATGGCTGATCAGCACGAAGCCCAGCCCCAGGTCGCGGATCAGCTCCTGCAGCAGGTTCACCACCTGCGCCTGTACCGAGACGTCCAGCGCGCTCACCGGCTCGTCGCCCACGATCAGCTTCGGCCCGCTGGCCAGGGCCCGCGCGATGGCGATGCGCTGGCGCTGCCCGCCGGAGAATTCGTGCGGCCAGCGGTCGGCATGGTCCGGCCGCAGCCCGACGCGGGCCAGCAGCTCCTCCACCCGCGCGCGGCGCCGCGCCTTCGGCACGAGGCGATGGATGCGCAGCGGTTCCTCCACCGCCTGCCCGACCGTCATGCGCGGATCGAGGCTGGCATAGGGGTCCTGGAAGATCATCTGCATCCAGCGCCGCTGCGCGCGCAGGCGGCGGCCGCCCATCCGCGTCAGGTCCTCGCCGCCGAAGCGGACGATGCCGGCATCCGGCTTCTCCAGTCCCAGCATCAGCCGCCCCAGCGTGGACTTGCCGCAGCCGCTTTCGCCCACCACGGCCAGCACCTCGCCCGCCGCCACGGAGAGCGAGACGCCGTCCACCGCATGCACCGCGCCGCGCCGCTGCCCCAGCGCGCCGCGCACGGGGAAATGCCGCACCACGCGGTCGAGTTCGAGCAGGGTCTCGGTCATGCGGCGTCCAGGAACTGGTCCAGTGGCGTTCGGTGGCAGGCGGCGCGGTGCCCGCCGCCGAGGTCGATCAGCGCCGGCGTCACGTCGCAGGCGGCGATGCGGAAGGGACAGCGCGGGGCGAAGCGGCAGCCGGGCGGCGGCGCCATCAGGTCGGGCACCGTGCCCTCCACCGTGGCCAGCCTGCCGCCGCGCGGCCCGTCCAGCCGCGGCGCGGCGCCGAGGAGGCCGACCGTATAGGGATGCTGCGGCGTGTTCAGCACCTTCGCCGCCGGTCCCTGCTCCGCGATGCGGCCGGCATACATCACCACCACCTCGTCCGCATGGTCGGCGACCACGCCCAGGTCATGCGTCACCAGCAGCACCGCCGTGCCCGTCGCGGCGCGCATCTCGTCCAGCAGTGCCAGGATCTGCGCCTGCACCGTGACGTCGAGCGCCGTGGTCGGCTCGTCGGCGATCAGCAGGCGCGGCTGGCAGGCGAGCGCCATGGCGATCATCACCCGCTGCCGCATCCCGCCGGAAAGCTGGTGCGGATACTGCGCCGCGCGCCGCGCCGCATCGGGGATGCGCACCGCATGCAGCGCGCGCACCGCCATGGCCGCCGCCTCGCGCCGGCCCATGCCGCGATGCTGGCGCAGCGCCTCGGCCACCTGCTCGCCCACGGTGAAGGCGGGGTTCAGGCTGGTCATCGGCTCCTGGAAGATCATCGCCATGGCGCCGCCGCGCAGGCGCCGCTTCTCCTCCGGCGGCAGCTCGGCGATCTCGCGGCCCTCCAGCCGGATCGTGCCGTTCAGCCGCGCGGTCTCGGGCAGCAGGCCCATCACGGCGAGCGAGGTGACGGATTTGCCGCAACCGCTCTCCCCCACGAGCGCCACGGTACGCCCCGGCGGCACGGTGAAGGAGACGCCATCCAGCACGCCCAGCGGCCCGCGCTCGGTGGCGAAGCTCAGGGAAAGGTCGATGACCTCCAGGACCGGGAAGACCGGCGGGGCCGCGCTCACGCGCCCTGCGCCTTCTCGATGGCCGCGTTCAGCACCGCCCGGTCGAAGACGCCCGGATGTTCGCGTCCGTTCTCGTCGTGTCCCGCCATGAAGCGGCGGAAAAGCGCGAAATGCCCGCGTGAGACGGCATGGAGGCGCCGCAGCTCCGCCAGCGGGTCGGGATGGTCGTCCACGCGGATGTCCAGGTCGGGATAGGGATCGCGGCTGGCCACGAGCAGCGCCGCGGACTGCCGTCCGCGCTTGTCGCCGCCCTCGGCCTGCCCGGCCTCCAGCGCCAGCAGCAGCCGTTCCGCCATGGGCTGGCCGGCAGTGGCCAGGAAGGCGTCCCGCGTCGCCTCCACCACGCGGGGCCCGGCCAGCATGTTGCCGGCCACCGAGACATCCGGCCCTGCCACATGCCCGGCCCAGCCCACGCAGCCACTTCCGGTATGCCGGGCGCTGCCGCCCTCCGTTCCTCCGGCCGCTGCCAGGATGTGCAACTGCCTCGCCTCGCGCCCCGGATCGCCCGCGGTCACGGCCGCCAGCACCTCTCCGGCACCGCCGCCCGCCCGCAGCCCGTCCAGGGCCTTCTCTCGTAGCATGGGGTTCACCAGCGCCTGGCTGGCGACGGCGCCGAGGCGTCCCTCCACCCGCAGGCAGAGCGCGCCGACGGCGAAGAATTTGGTGGCCACCGCCGCGCCGAGCTCGCCGGTCTCGGGGTCGCGGGCCAGGATGCTCCAGGTCATGCCGTCAGGTTTGCACGCGCCATGCCAGGATGGGCAAGATGCAGACGGCGCGGCAGTCGGGTTGAGGGAAGAATAATCACACTCTAGCATGGGTTGCATGACCATGGCCCGCGTCGTGACCTTCGCTTTCAATGGCATCGACGCCATCCCCGTGGAGGTTCAGGTCCAGATCGCGCCTGGCCTGCCGGCCTTCAACCTCGTCGGCATGCCGAACAAGGCCGTGGCCGAGAGCCGGGAGCGGGTGCGGGCTGTGTTATCGGCGCTGGGCCTGGCCCTGCCGCCGCGCCGCGTCCTGGTGAACCTCGCCCCGGCCGACCTGCCCAAGGAAGGCACGCATTTCGACCTGCCCATCGCGCTTGCCCTGCTGGCGGCGATGGAGGTCGTGCCCGCCGACGAACTCCAGGGCTTCGCGGCCCTGGGCGAACTGGCGCTGGATGGCGCCCTCACCGCGATTCCCGGCATCCTTCCCGCCGCTCTGGCGGCGGCGGAGGCGGGGCTCGGCCTGGTCTGCCCGGCCTCCCAGGGGCCGGAGGCGGCCTGGGTCTCCTCCGCCGAGATCGTCGCCGCGCCGGACCTGCACCGCCTGATCGCGCATTTCACCGGCCGGCAGCTCCTGCCCGCGCCGAAGCCGCCCCTGCCCGCCCCTTCGCCTGCCGATGCCTCGACCCCCTGCCTGTCCGAGGTGCGGGGGCAGGAAAGTGCCAAGCGGGCACTGGAGATCGCGGCGGCGGGCTTCCACAACCTGCTTTTCATCGGCCCGCCGGGGGCCGGGAAATCCATGCTCGCGGCGCGGCTGCCCGGGCTGCTGCCGGACCTCTCGGCGCAGGAGGCGCTGGAGGTCAGCCTGATCCGCTCCGTGGCCGGGCTGCTGGAAGGCGGCCGCCTCAGCCTGCGCCCGCCCTATCGCGACCCGCACCATTCCGCCTCCCAGGCCGCGCTCACCGGCGGCGGGCCGCGCGGCCGGCCGGGGGAGATCAGCCTGGCCCATCGCGGCGTGCTCTTCCTGGACGAGCTGCCGGAATTCCCGCGCCCGGCGCTGGAGGCGCTGCGCCAGCCGCTGGAAAGCGGCACCGTCTCCATCAGCCGCGCCAGCGCCCATGTCTCCTACCCGGCACGGGTGCAGCTCGTGGCGGCGATGAACCCCTGCCGCTGCGGCTATCTGGGCGAAGGCGGGCGCGAATGCGGCCGGGCGCCCCGCTGCGGCGAGGATTATCGCGGCAAGCTGTCCGGCCCGGTGCTGGACCGGCTGGACATGAGCATCGCCCTGCAGCCGATCCCCGCCGGGGAACTCGCCCGCGCCCCGGCCGGGGAGACCAGCGCCGTGGTGGCCGGCCGGGTGGCGCAGGCCCGCACGATGCAGGCGGAACGCTGGGGCCGCAACGGGCCGCGCACCAATGCGGAGGCCAGCCTGGACCACCTCAAGCCCGCCCTGTCCGCCGAGGCGCTGGTCCTGGCCGAACGCGCGGTGGAACGGCTGCGCCTGTCCAACCGGGGCTTCATCCGGATGCTGCGGGTGGCACGCAGCGTCGCCGACCTCGCCGGCTCCGCCGTGATCGGCCGGCCCCATGTGGCGGAGGCGCTGGCCTACCGCGCGCGCTGAGGCGACGGGGCCACCTCGTTGCGCCGGGCCGGCCAGGGGCGCAGAACCGGGCCGCGCGACCGACATGGAGCCACCGGCCTTGAAGCTGCCCGCACTTCCTTTCACCCCCGTCCACTGGGACGCCCTGCCCGCCACCGAGCACAAGGGCGAGACCGGCACCGCCCTGTGGCGCACGCTGAACAACGGCGACGTGCGGATGCGCGTGGTGGAGTATTCGCCCGGCTATGTGGCGGACCACTGGTGCGACCGTGGCCACATCATCTACGTGCTGGAAGGCACGCTGAGGAGCGAGCTGAAGGACGGCCGCAGCGTCACCCTCACCGCCGGGCATGGCTACACCGTCTCGGATTTCGGCGACGCGCCGCACCGCTCCTCCACGGAAACGGGCGCGAAGCTCTTCATCGTGGACTGAGCCTCAGTCGCCCAGCCGGAAGGCATCGGCGATGCGCCGCATCCGCCTCGCGCCATCCACCAGGATGACGTCGAAGCGGATGCCCGCGCCGCCATGGCCGGGATGCAGGGCGAGCCAGGCCTCCGCCGCGGCCAGCAGCCGCGCGCGCTGCCGGGGCCCAAGGGCCAGCGCCGCGCCGGCGAGATCGGGCCGCGCCTTCACCTCGACAAAGGCGAGCAGCCCCTCCCGCTCGGCGATCAGGTCGATCTCCCCGGCCGGCGTGCGTGCCCGCAGGGCCAGCACCGCCCAGCCCTCGGCCCGCAGCGCCTCCGCCGCCAGGGACTCGGCCGCACGCCCCCGGCTCTCCGCCCGCCTGCGGCCTGCCTTCGGATCGGCGCAATCCTGGCGCAATCTGCCCGCCGCCCCATCTGGGCCGGATCCGTCCCGCTCCGGGGCACCGATCGTCGGAGTCCGCCTCATGCGTCGCCTTGTCCTCTGCCTCGCCCTGTTCATCTCACTGCCGGCGGCGGCGCAGGATAGCGCGGGCGCGCTGCATCCGCAGGCCGGTGTCGCCAGAAGGCACATCGTGGCGGCGGCCCATCCCCTGGCGGCGGAGGCCGGCCTCGCCATGCTGCGCCAGGGCGGCAGCGCGGTGGATGCGGCCATCGCCGTGCAGGCCATGCTCACCCTGGTCGAGCCGCAGTCCTCGGGCATCGGCGGCGGTGCGCTGATGCTGTACCGCGACGCGGCCAGCGGCAGGATCGCCGCCTGGGACGGGCGGGAAACCGCCCCCGCCGCCGCGCAGCCGGGCCTTTTCCTGCGCGACGGCCAGCCGCTGCCCTTCCACGACGCCGTCATGTCCGGCCGCAGCATCGGCGTGCCCGGCGCCATCGCCATGCTGGAGGCCGCACACAAGGAGAATGGCCGCCTGCCCTGGGCCAGGCTCTTCGAGCCCGCGATCAAGGCGGCGCGGGAGGGCTTCCGCGTTTCCGCCCGGCTGGCCGGTGCCATCGCCGACGATGCCGAGCGACTGCGGCGGAACCCCGCGACCCGGAGCTACTTCTTCTCGCCCGCGCCTCTCGCCAATGATCCGGTGCCGCTGCCGGAAGGCACGGTGCGGCGCAACCCGGCCCTGGCCGACACCCTGCAGGCCATCGCCGATGGCGGCGCGGCGGCGCTGCTGCGCGGCCCCATCGCCTCCGACATCGCCGCGGCGGTGCGCAACTATGGCGAGGGCGGGCTGATGACCACCGACGACCTCGCCGGCTACGCGCCGAAGCGGCGGCAGCCGGTCTGCACGCCCTACCGCCTCTACATCGTCTGCGGCTTCCCGCCGCCTTCCTCCGGCGGCGTGGCGGTGGCGCAGATCCTGGGCGTGCTGGAGCACTTCAACCTTTCCGCCCTCGATCCGCGCGGTGCCGAGGCGGCGCACCTGATCGCCGAGGCCGGGCGCCTCGCCTTCGCCGACCGCAACCAGTACCTGGCCGACAGCGATTTCCTGCCCGTGCCGCTGCGCGGTCTGCTGGACCCGGCCTACCTGACCCTGCGGGCGCAGGCGGTGGCACCCGGCCGCGCCATGGCCCAGCCCAGCCCCGGCAATCCCAGCTGGCGCGACCCGAACGAGGTGCCGCTTTCCCCCATGCCGCCCCAGCCGGAGCACGGCACCAGCCAGGTGATCGTGGTGGACGATGCCGGGAACGCCCTGGCCATGACCACGACGGTCGAGGATGCCTTCGGCGCGCGGCTGATGGTGCGCGGCTTCATCCTGAACAACGAGCTGACCGACTTCTCCTTCCGGCCGGAGGTGGATGGCCGCCCGGTGGCCAACCAGGTGCAGGGCGGCAAGCGCCCGCGCTCCTCCATGTCCCCCACGCTGGTCTTCGACCGCCAGGGCCGGCTGGTCGCCGCCGTCGGCTCCGCCGGCGGGGCGCGGATCATCGGCTATGTCGCCCAGGCCCTGCTGGGCATGCTGGACTGGCGGCTCGACCCACAGGCGGCGCTGGCCCTGCCGCATGTCGGCACGCTGGGCGGCGCGGTGGAGCTGGAGGGCGGCACCGCCGCCGCCGGCCTTGCCCCGGCGCTCCAGGCGATGGGCCATACCGTGGATATCCGCGCGATGAATTCGGGCACTCAGGCGATCCGCGTGACGCCGGAGGGCATGGTCGGCGGCGCCGATCCGCGGCGGGAGGGCGTGGCCCTCGGGGACTGAGGGCGCCGCCCTCGCCCGCTGGCACGGTCCGTGCTGACATGCGGCCGATCCGACGCACCGCCCCGGGAGACCGGGGCGGCTTGTCGCCATTCCGCCAGCGGAGATGCCGCCATGTCCTCACGCCGCGGGGCCCTTGCCCTGACCCTGCGCCTCGCCGCCGCCAGCCTGACAAGCGCGGCCACGCTCGCCTCCGCCCCCGCCGCCCAGGCCGACACGACCCTGCGCGTGGTGCTGATCAACGACCTCACCAGCCTCGACCCGGTCTTCTCGCAGGCGGCGGTGGTGCGAAACCACGGCTTCTTCGTCTACGACCAGCTCTTCGCCCTGGACAGCCAGGGCGTGCCGAAGCCGCAGATGGTGGACCGCTACACCGCCTCCGATGACCGCCTGACCTGGCGCTTCACCCTGCGCGACGGTCTCGCCTTCCATGACGGGCAGCCGGTGCGGGCGGCTGACGCGGTGGCCTCGATCAAGCGCTGGGCGCAGCGCGACGTGGTGGGCAAGGCCATGGCCGCCGCCACCGCCTCGCTTGACGCGGTGGACGAGAAGAGCTTCGAGCTGAAGCTCAGCCGGCCCTTCGCCCTGGTGCTGGAAGCGCTGGCCCGCCCGACCGGCTCGGCCCTTTTCGTGATGCCGGAACGCATCGCCCGGGCCCCGGCGAACACCCAGATCACCGATGCCACCGGCTCCGGCCCCTTCATCCTCCGCAAGGAGGAATGGCGCGTCGGCGACCGCACCGTCTATGTCCGCAACCCCGCCTACAGGCCGCGCCCCGAGCCGGCGGACGGGCTGGCCGGGGGCAAGGAGCCCAAGGTGGACCGCATCGAGTGGCTGGCCATGCCCGATGCCGCCGTTGCCGCCAATGCGTTGAGCAACGGCGAGATCGACTTCATCGAGCAGCCGCCGCCGGACCTGATCCCGCAACTGGAACGCAACAGGCAGCTCACCGTGAAGCCGATCAACCCGGTCGGCTACATGGTCTGGCTGCGTCCCAATCACGCGCAGCCGCCCTTCGACAACGAGCGTGCGCGCCAGGCCCTGCTCTTCGCGGTGAGCCAGAAGGACGTGCTGGACGGCATGGGCATCCGCTCCGCCGAGCAGGTGCCCTACTGCCCCGCCTATTTCATGTGCGGCACACCACTGGAGACCGCCGCCGGGGCGCGCGGGCTGAAGGAGCAGGACCTGCCCCGGGCGCGGGAATACCTGCGCCAGGGCGGCTATGACGGTTCGCCCGTGGTCTTCCTGAACTCCACGGAGCAGCCGCTGAACAACGCGGCGACGCTGGTGATGGCGGAGGCCCTCAAGCAGGCGGGCATGAACGTGGACCTGCCTTCCATGGACTGGGGCACGCTGGGCCAGCGCCGCAACAGGAAGGAGGGCTGGAACCTCTTCGTCACCGTCGCCAATGCCTTCGACGCGGGCGATCCGCTGTCCAATTTCTATCTCGCCAGCCCCTGCGACGGCGGGCTGTCCGGCTGGCCCTGCGACAAGGAGCTGGAAACGCTGCGGCATGAGTGGTGGAGCGAGAACGACCCCGCGAAACGCCGCGCGCTGCTCGACCGGGTGCAGGCCCGTGCCTACGAGACGGTGCCCTATGTCAATGCCGGGCAGTTCCGCACCAATGCCGCTTGGCGCGCCAGCCTGACCGGAATCCGGCCCACCACGGTCCCGGTCTTCTGGGGCGTCGAGAAGCACTGAGTTCCGCGAGCGGCGCGCCAACGGCCCCCGCCACGGCGCGCCGCGCAACCGGCTGTCGTCCCCGGCCGTTGGGCAGCACCCTCTGGTGCCGCGGACAACACCCCGGCATTCCTGTGGAGGTCTGCCCGGAACCGGAGCCCCGCCCATGAGCCGCCCCCACCGCATCGCCCTCGCCGCCCTGCTCGGCACATGCCTCGCCCTGCCCGCCTCGGCGGACGAGACCAAGCAGATCGGCTATGTGAACACCGCCGTCACCAATCTCGGCCTCACCCGCTCCCACCGCGTGGTGGTGGAACGCTTCAACGACCCGGACGTGTCCGGCGTGGCCTGCTACATCAGCCAGGCGCGTACGGGCGGCGTGTCCGGCATGGTCGGTCTGGCGGAGGACCCGGCGCGCTTCGGCCTGAACTGTGTCGCCACCGGGCCGGTGCAGGTGACCGACAAGGCCCAGCGTGGTGACCGTGGCGAGAAGGTCTTCGAGAGCAACACCAGCCTGTTCTTCAAGGAGACGCGGGTTCACCGCTTCATCGACGAGGAGCAGGGCGTGGTCGTCTATCTGGCATGGTCCACCAAGCTGGTGGACGGCTCGCCCTACAACGTGGTCGCCGCCGTTCCTTTCCGCTGAGGTCTTCAGGGCGGATTCACGCCTCCGGGCTTGCGCCCTTCGGCGATCCGCTCTGGTCCATCCCTGCCGCAGGCGGCTGGCCGAGCCATTCCTTCAGGATGGTGAAGCCCACGGCCAGCAGCACAGGGCCCAGGAACAGCCCCAGCAGGCCGAAGGCAAAGGCGCCGCCCAGCGCCCCGAGCAGGGTCAGCAACAGGGGCAGGTCGGCGCCGCGCGCGATGAGCCAGGGGCGGATGAAGTTGTCCACCGAGGAGATCCCGCCTGCGCCATAGAGCAGCATGAAGCCACCGGCCCAGGGGCGCCCCTCGACAAAGAGCCAGACCGCCGCCGGGATCCAAACCACCGGCGCGCCGACCGGCAGGATCGAGATGCAGCCCGCCACGACGCCGAGCAGCACCGGCTGCGGCACGCCCACCAGCCAGAGGCCGAAGCCGGTCATCACCCCCTGGGCCACCGCCGTGCCCAGCAGTCCATAGACAACGCCCTGGGTCACATCCCCGGCCAGGAGCACGAGGTGCCGCCCGCGCGCGCCGGCGATCCGCTCCGCCATGCGCTGCACCGCATCCGCCAGCTTCGCGCCGTCCCGGAAGAAGAAGAAGGCCAGCAGGATCGCGATCAGCAGTTCCGCCAGCCCGGACAGGATGCCCAGCACGCCGGAAAGCAGGAGCTGCGCGACGCTGCCGATATAGGGCTGCAGCGTCTGGAAAATCCCTGACAGGTCGGTGCCCAGCCGGTTCACATGGCCCTGCAGCCAGGGGCCGAGCACGGGGATGGCGCCGACCAGGCCGGAGAGGCTCGGCAGGCCGCCTTCCGTGGCCCGGCGCACCATCTGGCGCAGGTTCTCCACATCCGCCCCGCTGGTGGGCGCGGCGAAGAGCAGCGGCAGGCCCAGCACCAGGAACATGGCGCCGACCATGACGACGGCGGCGAGGTTGGCGGAGAGCCCCAGCCTGTCCCGCAGCAGCCGGTAGGCGGGCCATGTGGAGTAGCTGAGGATCGCCGCCCAGAGCAGCGCGGACAGGAAGGGGCGCACCACCAGCAGGCAGCCAGCCAGCAGCGCCAGCAGGGCCAGGGCGCCGATCAGCTGCGCCGGCCGGAAGGAGTCGTCCGGGGTCTCCGGGATTCGTGCCATGTTCTCGGCGTCCAAGGATTCGGGCGCGGTTCCGGTCCCGGGACGGGGTCCCGCCGTGTCGCCTGCCCCGGATACGGGCCAGCTCACGGCCAGACCGATCCATCCGCGCGTTTCCGCTCTAGGCCGGATCGGCGCCAAGGGAAATACGCAGGGGTACGAGGGGACAGGATGCGGGCGGGCTGGGCCGGGCGCCTCGCGCGCCTCCGACGGGGTCGCCGGCGAGATTCCGGCCATCCCTGGCATCCGGAGGCGGGCCGTCCGCCGAATCGAACGCGCCGGAGCGGAAAACGCGCCTCGGAAACCTGACGGACCGCCGGGTTCAGGGTATCGACGCTTCCGGTGCAGCCCCTGCGTTCCGCCTGCCTGTGGCACGTCCATTAAAGATAGTGGAAAGAAGCAGAAAGACGATTTGCATGGCGTGGCCCGAAGCGACGATCGTTGCGACGCATCAAAAAATGTAGATTCCTGTTGATACGCTTCGGGCGCCGCCGCATTTTGCGAGAAATGCTTCGGTTCGGTTATGGGGCTCGACCGACCGGAGGCCAACACGCTTAAATCACGAGGGGTTGCATGCGGTTTGCCGATATCGGGCAGCAATTACGCGCCTACAGGCTCGAATCGGGTCTCCGGGCCGAGGAGATCGCGGCGCGCCTGGGCGTGTCCCGTGCAGCGCTCTATCGCTACGAGAAGGGCGAGGTCATCAAGCTGGACACGATCCGGCGCCTCGCGGAGCTGCTGAAAATCTCGCCACTGTCCCTGCTGGGGATCGGTGTCGAGTATTTCTCCCGGCCCCTCGCCCTTACCGAGCGCCTGCGCCAGATCGAGGAACAGGCCGACCAGCTTCTGCAGGTGGGCGGGGCGCTCTGCGTACAGGTGTCCTCGGACGCGTTGGAGGGGGCGCTGGCCGAGGCCCTGGCGGAGACCGCCGATGCCTCGCCGGAGCGGATGCAGGCCCGTACCACGGCGGAACAGGCGCTCAGCCAGCTCGCCACGCGCAAGCGCCTCTATGCCCAGCGCCGGCCCTCGATCATCGCCATGCTGGGCGAAGGCGCCCTGCGCCGGCTGCTGGAGGATGGCGTGGCCGGCGCCATGCCGCTGTCCGACCGCGTCCGGAACCGCTGCCGCGCGGCGGCCCGCGCCGAGGTGGAGCGCATTGCCGAGCTGATGGAGAGCGAGCCGATGGGCCTGCAGCTCGGCCTGCTGCCAGGCGGCGATCCGGCCGGCACCTTCGTGGTCTTCCGTGACCGCGAGCGCGCCCATCTCTGCGCCAACCCCTTCGCCCCCGACGTCTCGCCCTTCAATGCCGTCGGCGTCGGCATGATCACCGGGGCGGACGAGGCCGTGTCCATCCACCAGCGCGTGGCGGAATCGGTGTGGCGCGACGCGCTCAAGGGCGCCAGCGCGGCGGCCCGTGTGCGGGAGCTGATCCAGAGCCACTCGCGCAACGACTGAAACCCGCGGGGGCGGCACCGTGCCAGCCCCCGCAGTCCTCAGAGATCGAGGCTCGCCTCCAGGACATCGTCCTCCAGCCGGTGCAGGTGGAAGCCGAGCCGGGTCACGAAAGCCTGCATCGGCGTGTTGTCCGCCAGGACCTGGCCCACCACGCGACGGATGCCGGTTTCCTGGCCCCAGTCCAGCACCCGCCGCATCAGGTGGCGGCCCAGCCCCTTGCCCTTCCAGCGTGGCAGCACCACCACGGCGAACTCGGCGCTGTTGCCCTGCCCCTCCCGCGTCAGGCGGGAAACGCCGACGATCCGGTCCACCCCGTCCTCACCCGTCTCGATGGCGACGAAGGCCATCTCCCGGTCATAGTCGATCTGCGTCATGCGGGCGATCTGGGCACGCGGCAGCTCGCGCATGGCGCCAAAGAAGCGCCAGCGGATATCGTCCGGGTCCATATTCCGGAAGGCCTCCGCCTGGGCGGCCGCATCCTCGGGGCGGATCGGGCGGACCATCAGCCGGCGCCCGTCCGGCGCCGTCCAGGGCTCCGCCAGCTCCGCCGGATAGGGCGGGATGGCCAGCATCGCGGCCTCGCCCTCCGCCCGCAGGCGCAGGTCGGCATCCACGGCGATCACGCCCGTGGCGGTGGCGATCAGCGGGTTGATGGTGGCTTCCTTGATCTCCGGGAAATCCACCACCAGGGCCGAAAGCCGCACCAGCGCGTCGGACACCGCCTCGACCTTCACGGCCTCCTGGTCCCGCCAGCCATGCAGGCGGCGCGAGATCCGCGTGCGGCCGATCAGCGCCGTGGCCAGGACGCGGTTCAGCGGCGGCAGGTCCACCGCCTCGTCGGCCTGCAGGTCGGCGGTGGTGCCGCCGGCACCGAAGCCGATCCAGGGGCCGAACATCACCTCGTCGCCCAGGCGCAGGCGCAGCTCCGCGCCGGGCTGCGCCTGCCGCTCAACCAGCAGCCCGTCGATGCGGCAGTCCGGCCGCTCCTGCGCCGCGCGCGTCAGCATGGCGAGGCCCGCGGCCCGCACGCTCTTCACGTCGCGCAGCCCGACCGCGACGCCGCCGATCTCCGTCTTGCGCGGCAGTTCGGCGCTCAGCAGCTTCAGCACCACCGGGAAGCCGAGCTCCATGGCCGCTTTGCCCGCCTCGGTCGGGGTGGCGACCACGCGGCGCGCGATGGTCGGCACGCCATAGGCGTCGAAGACGCCCAGCGCCTCGGCCTCGTTCAGCGACAGCCGGCCCCGCTCCCGCACCGCATCCAGCAGCCGGCGCACCGCCGCGCGGTCCGGCGCGAAGTCGAGCACGTCGCGCGGCGGCAACTCCGCCGCCACATCGCGGTTGCGCCGGTCCTGCGCCAGATGCAGCGCGCCGCGCACCGCCCGTTCCGGCGTGGGAAAGACGGCGATGCCGGAGCGGGCGAGAAAGGAGCGCTGCGGGCTGCCGGTGGCCTGACCCAGCCAGCCCACCAGGATCGGCGCGCCACGGATGCCGCTGAGCCCGGCCATGGCGGCGGCCACGGCGTCGCTGTCCTCCTCCGGATTCGGCGAGTGGATCGCCACCACCGAGCCCACCTCCGGCAGCGTGGCGATCATCGCCGCCACCTCCGCCAGCCGGTGCCCCTCGCCATGCGGCAGGACCAGCGGGTTGCCACCATGCCAGCGCGGCGGCAGGGCGAGGTTCAGCATCGGCCAGGCGGCCTCCGGGATCTCCGCCAGCCGCCCGCCGCGCCGGAGCGCCGAATCGGTCGCCATCTGGCCGGTGGCGAGGCCGTTGGAGATCACGGCGATCCGGTCCGCCTCCGCCCCGCTGCGCAGCGAGGAGACCCGGACGCGCGACAGCGTTTCGGCGGCGGCGAGGAGCTCCGCCAGATCCGCCACCCGGAGCACCCCGGCGCGGCGCAGCGCCGCCTCCATCACCGCGTCCGCTCCGCCCAGCGCCTCGCGCGAGGCGCTGCCGGGCCGGATCGCCACCACCGGCCGGGTGCGCGCCGTGGCACGGGCGGCGGAGATGAACTGCCGCCGGTTCTTGATCCGCCGCAGGTCCAGCAGCACGGCATTGGTGGCCGCGTCGCGCGCCAGCCAGTCCAGCGCGCCGGCGAAGCCGTAATCCGCGTTGCCGCCGATGCCCGCGATCAGGCTGAAGCCGAAGCCCTGGGCTTCGGCATAGTCCAGGATCGCCCGGGCCAAGGCCGAGGACTGGCAGAGCAGCGCCAGCTTCCCTGGCCGGGGCACGAGATGCGACAGCGTGGCGTTAAGGCCCAGCGGCGGCACCGCCAGCCCGAAGGAACGCTGCCCCAGCGCCCGCACGCCGCTGTCGCGCGCGAGGGCGGCGAGGTCGGGGGCGGCGACCGGCACCACCGCCGCGTGGCAGCCCCGGGCGGCCAGGGCGGCGAAGGCGGCGGGCTGGGCCTCCGGCGGCAGGGAGATCACGGCGAGGTCCGGCGCCTCCTCCAGAGCGTCGAGGTTCGGCGCCTCCTCCAGCCCGTCCCAGCGGAAGCCGATCGTGTGCAACGCTCCCTTAAACTGCCCGGCGACCAGGTTGCGGGCCAGGATCGCGGTCTCCGGCAGGGCGGGATCGCCCAGGAAGGCCACGCGCCTGGGCGCGAAAAGGGAGGCGGCCCGGAAACCGGGCCGGAGGCTGGGGGAGTGGAAAGGGGTCATCGCCGCCTCAGGGTGGTGATTTCCAGGCGATGCGGCAATCTTGCTTTCAGGCTTCCCCGTCAATGCCCATTGGCGGGGGCATGAGAAGGAAGGGCCGTGCCGATGCCGCAGGACTCGCGCTGGGATCCGGAGATGCTTCGCTTCACCCGCGCGATGGAGGCCGCCGCGCTGTCCGATCCAATCCCGGACATCACCCGGGACACGGCGCGCCACCTCGCCGCCGGACGGGCGCGGACCGAGGCGCTGAACCTGCCGCTCGCGGCCGGGGGCCATGCCATGGCGGAAAGCCGCGACCTGCGGCTCGACCTGTCCTCCGGCCCGCTGTCCTGCCGCCTGCACCGCCCGCATGTGGAAGGCGGACGTGGAGCCGCCCTGCCGGTAATGGTGAACCTGCATGGCGGCGGCTGGGTCTGGAACAGCGTGGACACGCATGACCGCCTGTTCCGCGCCTATGCCCAGGCCGCCGGCTGCGCCGTGCTGGCGCCGGACTATGCCCTGTCGCCCGAGGCCGCATTCCCCATCGCGCTGGAACAGGTGGCCGGGGTGGTGCGCCATGTGGCGGCCCATGGCGCCTCGCTGGGGCTGGACCCGGCGCGCATCGTGCTGGGCGGCGATTCGGCCGGGGCCAACCTGGCCCTCGCGGCCGCGCTGCTGCTGCGGGAGACCGATCCGGGGCTGGCGCTGCGCGGGCTGCTGCTCGCCTATGGCTGCTACGATGCCCGCTGCGATACGGAGAGCCAGCGCGAGTTCGCCGAGGGCTTCGGCCTGACGCGGGAGCGGATGGCGCTGTTCTGGCGCCTCTACGCGCCGGAGGAGGAGGCGCGGATGAGCCCCCTCGCCTCGCCGCTCCTCGCCGATCTCCGTGGCCTGCCCCCGGCCCTGCTGCAGGTCGCGGAGCTGGACGTGCTGCGCGACGACAGCCTGGCCCTGGCCGGGCGGATGCGGGAGGCCGGGGTGGAGGTGCTGTCGCGCCTCTTTCCCGGCACGGTGCACGGCTTCCTGCGCGCCCAGGGCCGGGTCGGCGCCGCCGACGAGGCGGTGGCGGAAGCGGGACGCTGGCTGCGGGAAAGGCTCGGCTGAGTCCCCCTTCCCGCCGCCCGGCGCCTCAGCCCTTGGCGGAAAGCGCCCGCCTCGCCGCCTCGGCGAGGTAGCTGCTGGCCACCGGCAGCACGCGGTCGTCGAAATCGTAGTGCGGGTTGTGCAGCTCCCGCCCGCCCTCGGCCGGGCCGTTGCCGATCCAGACGAAGGCACCCGGCACCTTCTGCAGGAAGGCGCTGAAATCCTCCCCCGTCATGGCGGGGCCCACGTCCCGGCGCAGCGGCGCCACGGCCCCGGCGGCCCCGGCGGCCAGCTCGCGCTCCGCCGGGTGGTTGATCGTGGCATCGACCCCGGCCAGCACCCGCACCTCGGCCCGCACACCGAAGCTCGCCTCCAGGCCGGCGGCGATGGCCTCCAGCCGCTCGATCATCAGCCGGCCGACCTCGTCGTCGATGAAGCGGATGGTGCCGTCCAGCACCACCTCCGCCGCGATCTGGTTCGAGGCCTCGCCGCCATGAATCGTGGTCAGGCTGCACACCGCCGTCTTCATCGGGTCCACCGAGCGCGCCACGATGGACTGCACGGCGGTGATGGCGTGGCCGGCGGCGAGGATCGGGTCGCGCGTCAGGTGCGGCAGGGCGGCATGACCGGCATGGCCGCGGATGACGATGTTGAAACGCCGGCCGGCCGCCATGACCGCGCTGTCATGGACGGCGATGGTGCCCACCGGCAGGCCCGGCCAGTTGTGCCAGCCGAAGATCCGGTCCATGGGGAAACGCTCGAAGAGACCGTCCGCCACCATGGAGCGGGCACCACCCCCGCCCTCCTCGGCGGGCTGGAAGACCAGATGGACCGTGCCCGACCAGCTCTCGTCCCGGAGCAGCAGAGCCGCCGCGCCGAGCAGCGCCACCGTATGGCCGTCATGGCCGCAGGCATGCATCACGCCCGGCCGCGTCGAGGCCCAGGGCAGGTCGGCCGCGGCCTCCTGGATCGGCAGCGCGTCCATGTCGGCGCGCAGGCCGACCGAGCGGTTGCCGCCGCCGCGCCGCAGGGTGGCAACCAGCCCGTGCCCGCCGATGGCCTCGGCGATCTCGGTCACGCCAAGCTCGCGCAGACGTGCGGCCACATACGCCGCCGTAGGTCCCTCATCCAGGGTAGGGGCAGGGTTGGCGTGCAGGTGGCGGCGCCAACCGGTCAGGGTTTCGACGAGTTCCGGGTTCATGGTTTCGGGGGATAGCCCTTTCATTGCCGATGCTCCATCGCCTTCCGGCATTGCTTGCCTCTTTCACCTTCGTGGTCGCGATGCCCGCGGAGATCTCACTGGCCCAAGGGGGCAGCCAGGCAGGCGGCCCGGCGGGGGCGGCCTCCCCCCCTTCAGCCCAGCCCGGCGCCCCGGCCGCCGGCACCGGGGCGGCGGACCAGGGCGCGGGTGACGAGGCCACTGTCCCCTATGAGACCGAGTTCCGCCCGACCGGAAGCTCCGAGGTCGATTCCGCGATCTCGTCCATCTCCGCCCTGAAGCGGCTGCAGGGCGTCGCCCCCACCTCGGCCGAGGGGCTGGTCGCCCGCGCCTTGCAGGAACAGGGGCTGGTCACGCGCGCGCTGCGGGCGGAAGGCTTCTATGGCGGGCGCCCGGTGGTGCTGATCGACGGGCAGCCGCCGGAAACGCCGCAGCTCGCCGCGCGGCTGGCCGGCCGCAAG
The DNA here is from genome assembly GCF_002754815.1 of Roseomonas sp. FDAARGOS_362. Taxonomy (GTDB): domain Bacteria; phylum Pseudomonadota; class Alphaproteobacteria; order Acetobacterales; family Acetobacteraceae; genus Roseomonas; species Roseomonas mucosa. The sequence continues at coordinate 986,647 of NZ_CP024588.1, forward strand.
GAGCCGGTGAAGGTGGCCGTCGGCGCCGAGCCGGGCGAGCGCTTCCGGATCGGGCTGCTCCGGGTCGCGCCGGAAGACCCCGGCCGCGACCTGGCCGCCGCCGGGGAGATCACCGGCCTCGCCAAAGGCGATCCCGCGCGGGCCGAGGACGTGATCTCGGCCGGCGACCGGCTGGTCACCTCGTTGCGCGATGCCGGCTATCCCTTCGCCTCCATCCCCCGGCGGGAGGTGACGGTCGATTTCGACACGCATCTCATGGAGGTGGTCTATCACCTCCAGCCCGGGCCGCAGGCGCGCTTCGCCACGCCGGAGGTGGAGGGCGCGACCCGCGTCAGCCCGCGCATGCTCAACGCCGTGGCCGGGCAGCTCACCGACAGGGAGTACAGCCCGCAGACCTTGTCCCGGGTGCGGCGGGACCTCGTGGATCTCGGCGTCTTCGGCATGGTGCGGGCGCAGGAAGGCACGGCGCTGGACGGCAGCGGGCGCCTGCCGGTCACCTTCCTGGTCTCCGAGCGGCCGCGCCGCGCCCTGGGCGTCACCGGCGCCTACGAGACCCGCAACGGCCCGACCGCGACGGTGTACTGGGAGCACCGGAACCTCTTTGGCGGCGCCGAGCGGCTACGCCTGGAAGGCTCGGTCGGCCGGACCTCGCAGAGCAGCTCCGGCAACAGCTTCAACGCCCGGGTGGGCGCCAATCTCCGCTCGCCCTGGATCTTCGGGCGCAACATGACGCTGGTGATCGACACGGCGGCGATCCGCGAGCGGCTGCTCGCCTATGACCGCGACGCCGTCACCGGGGCCGTGTCGGTCGAGACCAAGCCCGATCCGCGCCTGACCCTGGCGGGCGGCGTGATCGGCGAGTTCGGCAAGACCAAGGAATACGGTGCGAGCAAGCGCGACTACCAGCTCGTGGGCCTGCTCGGCACCGCCTTCTGGGACGATACGGACAGCCTGCTCGACCCCTCGCGCGGCCTGCGGCTGAACGGGCTGGTTTCGCCGATCTATGCCATCAATGGCGGGCAGACCTTTGTGCGGATGCGCGGCACCGCCAGTGCCTACCACGACCTCACCAGCGACAAGGGCACGATCCTGGCAGGACGAATCTCCGTCGGCAGCATTCTCGGCACCTCCTCCTATTTCGACGTGCCGCCGCATATGCGCTTCTACGCGGGCGGCGGCGGCTCGGTGCGCGGCTACGACTTCCAGCGCATCGGACCGCGCCGCAGCAACGACACGCCGACCGGGGGCCTGTCGGTGGTCGAGGCCAGCCTGGAGGTGCGGCAGCGCATCGCGGGCGCCTGGGGCATGGCCGCCTTCGTCGATGGCGGCAGCGTGCAGGAGGACAGCGCGCCCGGCTTCAGCAACCTGGCCTTCGGCGCCGGCCTGGGCGTGCGCTACGCCACCGCCATCGGCCCGATCCGCGCCGACGTGGCCTTCCCGCTGAAGAAGCTGCCGGGCGATTCCGGCTACGGCCTCTATATCGGCATCGGGCAGGCCTTCTGATGCGGCGCGCGCTGAAGTGGGCCGGCATCCTGCTGCTGGTCCTGATCCTCCTCCCCGTCGTCGTGGTCGGCGGCGTGCTGGTCTTCGCCAATACCTCGCCCGGGCAGGCGATGATCGCCCGGCTGGCCGGGCAGTACGTGCCCGGCCTGACCATCGAGGGGCTGCATGGCGGCCTGCCCTTCGGCCCGCGCATCGACCGGATCGCCATGGCCGATGCCAAGGGCACCTACCTGACCATCGAGAACGCCTCGCTGGACATGGATCTCGGTGCCCTGCTGCACCGGGAGGTCCGCATCCGCCGCCTCCATGCCAGCCGCCTGGATTTCGAGCGCGTGCCGGAAAGCACCGCCCCGGCGCCGGAGCCGCAGCCCAGCGAGGGCGGCAGCCTGATCCCCTCCCTGCCCCAGCTTCCCGTCGGCCTTGCGCTGGAGGCGCTGGAGGTCGAGCGGCTGGAGATCGGGCAGGCGGTGGCCGGGATGCCCGCGGCGCTGAACCTGCAGGCGGGCGGGCGGCTGGGTGAGGACGGCGCCTTCCTCGGCGTGAAGGCGCGGCGGCTGGACATGCCCGGCGCGCTGGATGCCGATGTCGCCCTGGCCCCCGGGCAGCGGGTGAAGCTGAACCTGTCCTATGACGAGCCCGCGGGCGGCATGGTGGCCGGGCTGCTCGGCCTGCCCCCTGCCCCCGGCAGCGCCCGGATCACCCTGGACGGTCCGGCCGAGGGCGCCGCGCTGACGCTGCGCGCCGCCATCGGCGATGCGCTGAAGGCCCAGGCGGACGGCACGCTGGCCCTGCCGGCGACCGGCGGCCTGGGCCTGGTGGCCAGGGGCAATGTCCAGGCCCCCGGCCTGCTGCCCGCTCCGGTCACCGGCGGCGACTTCGCCGTGGACCTGCGGCCCGAGGGCGCCGGCCTGCGGCTGAACAGCTTCCTCGTTTCCGCCGCGCCGGGCCGCGTGGAAGGCAGCGGCTATGTCGGCGACAACAGCGACCTGACAGTCAAGGCGGAGCTCGGCCGTTCCGAGGCATTGGGCGGCCTGCTGCCCCAAGGGATGGGCTGGGACGGCATCACGCTGAACGCCCATGTCACCGGCTCCACCAGCGCCCCGGGCATCGAGGCACAAGGCGTGGTGCGCCAGCCACGCATCCCGCAGGCGCCGCCGACCCTGGTGGGCGACGCCATCCGGCTGGACCTCAAGGGCGACGGCGAGCGCATCGAACGCCTGACCGTGGCGGGCGCCGGGCTGAACCTGGAGGCCTCGGGCCGCTACCGCGACACGCTCGACCTCGCGCTGAAGGCGCGCATGGGCGATGCGAAGGCGCTGGGCGACCTGCTGCCGGCCAGCATCGGCTGGGGGGCGCTGGAACTCGACGGCACCGTCACCGGCACGCAGCAGGACCCGATGGTGGAGGCGAAGCTGGTGATGCGCGACCCGCGCCTGCCGGAACCGGCGCCGGGGCTGCTCGGCAAGGAGCCCGTGCTGACCCTGCGCGGCGACCTGAGGCGGATCGAGCAACTGGAGCTGACCGGGGCAGGCCTCACCGCCACGGCCTCCGGCTCCTACCGGGACCCGCTGGACCTGACGGCGCAGATCCGCCTCGCCAATGCCGAGGCCACCGGCCAGCCGGTGCGCGGGCGGATGCAGGCCGACCTGCATGTGGGTGGCACCCTCGCCGCCCCCACCGTACAGGCCAAGGTGAACAGCCCCGAGCTGATCGCGCAAGGCCACAAGCTGGAGAACCTCCAGCTCGATGCCGATCTTGCCCGCCTCTCCCCTCCGACCGGCTCCGCGAAGCTGAGCGGCCGGCTGGACGGACAGCCGCTGAGCCTCGACGCGGCCTCCGCGCTGAACGAGCAGGTCCTGCGCATCGAGCGCCTCGCCGCAGTCCTCGGCCCACTGCGCCTGGACGGCGGCGGCAACTTCGACATCGCGAAGCTGCTCTTCGACGGGCAGGTGAAGCTGGAGGCCCGCGACCTCACGCCGCTCTCCGGCATCGCCGGCATACCGCTTGCCGGCGGTCTGAACCTGGAGGCCCGGGGTGTCCCGGATGCCCGCGGCGTACAGACGGTGAAGGCCGACCTGCGGCTGAACCGGCTGACCGCCGCCGGAACGCCGGTCGATGGCACGGTGAAGGCCGAGGGCGCGCTCGACGCGCTGAACCTCCAGGCCCAGATCGCCGCCCTCGACGCCCGGCTCAACACCCGCGCCAGGATCGATGCGGTGAGCGCGGACCGCACGGTGAACCTCGCTGCGCTGGACGTGACGCGGGGGCAGATGGGCATCCGCCTGACCGCGCCCGCCACGGTGACGCTGCGGCAGGATGGCGGCATCCGGATCGGCGACATGGCGCTGGCGGCCCGGCCGGGCGGCACGCTGCGCCTGGGCGGACAATGGGGACCGCAGCAGGCCGACCTGCGCGCCACCATCGCCAACCTGCCGGTGGCCATGGCCAATCTCTTCGTGCCCGATCCGCGCCTCGCCGGCACGGTGAACGGCGATGTCCGCGTGACCGGCGCCACCGCCGCGCCGAACATCGACGGCGAGATCCGCGCCACCGGGCTCCGGGCCGACGCGCCCTATGCCACAGGCCTGCCGCCCGCCAACCTGACGGTGAACGCGAAGATGCGCGGCCAGGCGATCGAGGCGGTCGCCAACCTCGTGGCCGGCAGCGCCGTGCGGGCAACGCTGGAGGCCCGGCTGCCGCAGGGCGCGGCGGCGAACGCGCCGGTCCAGGCCAGCCTGCGTGGCAATGCCAATCTCGGCACGCTGGCGGGCCCGCTGCTGGCGGCGGGCGCCAACCGGGCGACCGGACAGCTCACCATCGACGCCCGCGCTGCCGGCACCGTCTCCGCCCCGCAGCTCAGCGGCGGCGCGACGCTGAGCAACGGCAGCTTCCGCAACCTCGAATACGGGGCGGCGCTGCGCAACATCGCGGCGCGCATCACGGCGCAGGGCGACCGTATCGTGCTGGAGAGCCTGACCGCCAGCGGCACCAGGGGCACGCTGAGCGCCCAGGGCGAGGCCCGGCCCTTCGCGCCGGGCCAGCCGTTGCGCATCGCCCTGACCAGCCAGGGGTTGCAGCCGGTGACCAGCGACCTCTTCACCGGGCTGTTCAACACCGACCTGCTGCTGGATGGCGGGCTCGCCTCCGGCCTGCGCGCCTCCGGGCGCATCGAAATCCCCGAGGCCACGCTCGGCATCCCCACCGGCCTGCCCGGCAGCGTGGCGGATCTGGGCGATGTGCGGGAGGTCGGGCGCGGTGCCCCGGTGCCCAGGCGCGCCCGGGCCGCATCCGCCACCCCGGCCGCCGCGAGCCAGCCCGACCCGCAGGCGGCACCGATCGCGCTCGACATCAACGTGGTGATCCCCGGCCGCTTCTACGTGCGCGGCCGTGGACTGGACGCGGAGATGGAGGGCAACCTCAAGGTCGGCGGCACCGCCTCGGCGCCGAACATCACCGGCTCGCTCAACATGGTGCGCGGCACCTTCACCCTGATCGACCGCCGCCTGAGCTTCTCGCGCGGCAACCTCGCCTTCAGCGGCGGCGTGATGCCGGACCTGGACTTCCTGGCCACCACCACGGTCCAGTCCACCACCATCAACGTGGCGATCTCGGGCAAGCCGACGGCGCCGAAGGTGGAGTTCACCTCCTCCCCCGAACTGCCGCAGGACGAGGTCCTGGCGCGGCTGCTCTTCGCGCGCCCGACCAGCCAGCTCTCGCCCTTCCAGATCGCCCAGATCGCCCAGGCCCTGGCGGGCGCGACCGGGGCGCTGGGCAGCGATTCCGACGGCGGCTTCTTCGGCCGCATCGCGAAGCGACTGGGCCTGGACCGGCTGGGCGTGGACTCCACCTCTTCCGGCGAACTCGGCGTCAAGGCGGGCGGCTATGTGGCGGACGGCGTCTATGTGAACGTCGATCCGGGAGCCACGACGGGCCAGCCGCGCGTCGGGGTGGAGGTCGAGCTGACCCCGCGCCTGAAGCTCAAGAGCACCACCGGCACGGACGGCCAGAGCGCGGGACTGTCCTACGAATACGAATACTGACGGCGCGGGACAGGGGGCCGGGCAGGCGACCGCACGGCCCCCCCCTTTGCCGTTTGCAGTCCGGTGGAATAGCTTATGTTCACACAGTGTTCAGGGGATGTGAGCCCGATGCGTGCCTTCGAGGGCCAGTTCAGCGACAACAAGCCGATCCAGCGGAACCGCGAGGAGAAGCGGCGTCTCCTGCGCGAGCTGGAGGAGACCCTGGCGGGGATGAAGGCACATGCCTCGCCCAGCCTGCGGGAAAGCCTGCGCACCCGCATCCAGGCGCTCAAGACGGAACTGGCCGGGCGCTGACCGGCTCCGCCTCCCGGCCCTGCCGAGGGGGCGGGGCGCAAGGATCAGGCCCCGTTTCCGGGGCCTGATCCTTTTGGGCCGGACGGCTCTCAGCCCGCCAGGGCGCCCAGCAGCCGGGCCTGTGCACGCGCCCCCCGGGTCAGGCAGCGCCACTCGAACTTCTCGTTCGGGCTGTGAACCTGGTCGTCGTCCAGGCCGAAGCCCATCAGCAGCGAGTCCAGCCCCAGGATACGCCTGAAGCTTTCCACCACGGGGATGGAGCCGCCGCATCCGATCATCGCCGGAGCCTTGCCGAACTCGTCGGTCAGGATCTCCTTGGCCGCGGCGACGAAGCGATTCTCCACCGGCACCACCACCGGCGCCGCCAGGGCGAAGACCTGGACCTCGGCGGTGCAGTCCTTCGGCAGCCGCGCCTGCACGAATTCTCTGATTCCGGCCACGATCTTCTCCGGGTCCTGCCGGCCCACGAGGCGGCAGGAGAGCTTGGCATGTGCCTCGGCCGCGATGACCGTCTTGGAGCCGTCGCCGGTATAGCCGCCCCAGATGCCGTTCAGGTCGCAGGTCGGACGCGCCCAGAGCCGCTCCAGTGCGCCGAAGCCACGTTCGCCCGCCGGCACGGAAAGCCCGACATCGCCCAGGAAGCGCGCCTCGTCGAAGCCGAGCTCTGCCCATTGCGCCGCCTGGGCGTTGGAAACCGGCTCCACCCCGTCATAGAAGCCGGGGATCTGCACCCGCCCGTCCTCGTCCTGCAACTCGCCCAGGATGCGGGTCAGCAGGTTGATCGGATTGCGGGCGGAGCCGCCATACATGCCGGAATGCAGGTCGCGCGAGGCGGCGCGCAGGTCGATCTGCACATAGGCCATGCCGCGCAGCCGGGTGGAGATGGCGGGGGTGTCGAAATCCCACTGGTTGGTGTCGCTGACCACCACCACATCGGCCGCCTTCAGCTCGGCGGCGTTCTCCTTCAGGAAGGCATCGAGGCTGGGCGATCCCACCTCCTCCTCGCCCTCGATCAGCGCCGTGACCCGGGCGGGGATGCCGCCGCCGACCTCGTGCCAGGCGCGCAGCGCGGCGAGCCAGGTCATCACCTGTCCCTTGTCGTCCACCGCGCCGCGCGCCACCACGCGGTCGCCATGCGGGCCGGGCACCACGGTCGGCTCGAAGGGCGGGCTGGTCCAGAGCCCGAAGGGCTCGGCCGGCTGCACGTCGTAATGGCCGTAATAGAGCAGGTGCGGCGCGTCGCCGGATTGCGGCCCCGGGTGATGCGCCACCACCACCGGATGCCCCGCCGTCTCGCGCACCCGCGCGTCGAAGCCGATCGCGGCCAGCTCGGCGGCCAGGAACTCGGCGGTGCGGCGGCAGTCGGCGGCATGGACGGGCTGGGCGCTGACGCTGGGGATGCGGAGGAGCTCGAAATACCGCTGGCGGAGCTGCGCCTCCTGCGCGTCCAGGTATTGCAGCACGGTCTCGGTCCGACTCATCGCGTCTCTCCTCGCAGGGGCGCGCAGGTTCCGCCCCGGCGCGGCGTCCCGCAAGGGCGGCGCCCGCGGGAAACGGCCCGCATTGACGCGGGGCGGTGCCGTGCCATGATGCGGGGCATGATCCAGGCCCAGCCCCTTCGGCGAAGCTATTACCCGCGCCCTCCCGTGGCGCGGCAAGGATCAGTCATTCCCTGATTGAGACGAGGCCGCCGGAAGGCGGCATACTTGTTCCTGCATCCTCTCCGGCGGCCCTTGCCGGAGCGCCGATGCCATGACCACGCCCCTTCCCTCCCTGCCCGCGATCACGCGGGACCCCTCCCGCCCCGGCCTCGGCCTGATCGGCGCGGGCGCCTTCGGCAGCTTCTGCCTGCCGCATCTGCGCCCCTTCTTCCGCATCCGTCTCGCCGATCCACGGCCCGATCTGCCGGAGATCGCCGCCCGCCACGGGGTTCGCGCCGCCAGCATCGCGGAGGCCGCGGCGCAGCCCTTCGTGCTGCTCGCCGTGCCGGTCGCCCAGGTCGCGGCGGCGGGCGCCGCCATCGCCCCGCATCTGCGCCCCGGCGCGCTGGTGGTGGACACCTGCTCCCTGAAGCTGGAGCCGCTGCGCCTGCTGCGGGAGATCCTGCCGAACTTCGTCGATCTGGCGGGCACCCATCCGCTCTTCGGGCCGAACAGCGGGCGCGACGGGATCGCCGGGCTGCGGGTCACGGTCTGCCCGGGACGCGGGCGCAGGCACCGGCTGGTGGCGCGCTTCCTGGAACGCGCCCTCGCCCTCACCGTGATCCGTTCGAGTGCCGAGGCGCATGACCGGGAGATGGCGCAGGTGCAGGGGCTGACCCATCTGGTCGCCCGGCTCGTGGACAGCCTCGGCCTGCCCCGCCCCAGCCAGACCACGCCGAGCTTCGAGCAGCTGATGCGGGCGGTGGAGGCAGTGCGGGACGATTCCGAGGCGCTGTTCCGGGCGATCACCCAGGAGAACCCCTTTGTCCCGCCGCTGACGGCGCGCTTCTTCGCCACGGCGCGGGAGATGCAGGCGCGGATGTTGCCCGCTCCTTCCCTCGACCGCCTCCCCGGCCCTGCCGGGGAGGCGGTCGGGGACGCCGTCTGAAGGCGCTCAGTCCCCGGTGTCGGGCATCAGGCCGGCGGCCTTGATTCCGGCTACGGCGGCGGCCTCGTCCTTCTCCGACAGGTCGCCGGATACGCCAACGGCGCCCAGGACCTTGCCGTCGGCATCCCGCAGCAGCACGCCGCCAGGCACCGGCACGGCGGAGCCGCCGGTGAGATCGGACAGCGCGTTCATGAAGGCGGGCATGTTCTGGGCGCGCCGCGCCAGCTCACGCCCACCAAAACCCAGCGCCAGGGCCGCGTTGGCCTTGCCCTGGGCGATGCCGGGGCGGAGCAGGCTGCAGCCGTCCTCACGCAGCATGCCCTTGAGCTGCGCCGCCTGGTCCAGCACCACCACGGTCAGGGGCGCGAGGCCGAGGCGGCGGCCTTCCGCCAGGGTTTCAAGCAGGATCGTCTGCGTGGCTTCCAGCGTGACGCCGTGATCGAAGCCGGTCGGGGGATTGGCCATGGTCGAGCCTCCGGAGATGCGATTCCGCAGAACAACCACGGCCGGGCGCCCGCAGCCAGCCCTCAGGGCGCCCAAATCCGCGGGGCATCGCTGGCCGGGCCGCGATGATGACCCCGACCGGAAGCCCGCCCGCTGAGGAGACCGCGTTCAGGGAGCCGGTTCAGGGAGCCGGCTCGGGGCGCTCCATGCTGTAGGGCAGCGGCGTCCAGCTCTCGCCGTCGAAGCTCCAGGAGCGCCCGTCGGTCGTGTCGATCAGGAAGGCCGCCACACCGCCTTTCGGCAGGCCGCTGCAGACGATCTGGAAGCGGCCCACCGGCCCGGCCGCCGATTGCGCCACCGCCGCCAGATCGGCCTCGGCCGGGAAAGGCACCGGGTCCGTGATGTCGCTCATTCCGTATCTCCTTTGCGCGGTGTCCCGTCGCCGGGCCGGCATGCTACCGGTCAACGCCGGAAGCCGCGGCCGGCTGCCTGCCCCGCTGCATCGCACGGCATCGGGGCAGCGGCTTATGCCTCGCGCGGCTTTGCGGCAGACCGGTGCGGCACGACAGCAGCGAAGGGGATTCGGGCCATGAAATACCGACAGCTCGGCCGCAGCGGCCTCACCGTCTCGGCGGTCTGCCTGGGCGGCAATTCCTGGGGTGCGGCCGGGCGGCGCGCCTGGGGTGCCTTCGACGAGGAAGGATCGAAGCCCTTCTTCCGCGCCGCGCTCGATGCCGGGATCAACTTCTTCGACACGGCCGATGTCTACAATCTCGGCGAAAGCGAGCGGATCATCGGCGCCACCCTGCTGCGCTTCGCAAGACGCGAGGAGGTCGTGGTCTCCACCAAGATCGGCAACGCGATGAGCGACCGCCCCAATGGCTCGGGCATCGGCCGCAAGCACCTGCGGGAGGCCATCGACGCCTCGCTGAAGCGTCTCGGCACGGATTACGTGGACCTGCTGCAGATCCACCGGCTGGATGCCGTCACTCCGGTCGAGGAGATGATGGAGGCGCTGAACGACATGGTCCGCGCCGGCAAGGTCCTCTACATCGGCGGCTCCACCATGCCGGCCTGGCGCTTCGCCCAGATGTGCGCCGTGGCGGAGTACCGCGGCTGGGCGAGGCCGGTGGCGATGCAGAACCTCTACAATCTCGTGCAACGGGAGGAGGAGCGGGAGATGATCCCCCTCTGCCTGGAACAGGGTGTCGGGCTTGTCCCCTACTCGCCCCTGGCGCGCGGCTTCCTCGGCGGCAACCGCAGCCGCGAAGGGGCGGAGAGCCAGCGCGCGAAGACCGACAGTAAGCGAGGCCTACGGACCCTTGTTGGGTGCGGTATGGGTCAGACGGTTTTCGCGTCGGCCCAGTGCCACGGCATGAGTTCATCGAGGCGGTTGTTAGGCCAGCCGTGGACGAGGCGGGTGAGCAGGTCAGCAAGGTAGCGCTGCGGGTCGACGCCGTTGAGCTTGCAGGTCTCGACCAGGGAGGCGAGGTCGGCCCAGCGGCGGCCCCCATCATCTCCGCTGGCAAACAGGGCGTTCTTTCGGCTCAGGCAGAGAGGCCGGATGGCGCGCTCGACGGTGTTGTTGTCGAGCTCGATGCGGCCGTCATCCAGGAACCGTTCCAGGCCGAGGCGGTGATTCAGGGCATAGCGGATTACCCCTGCCGTCGGACTACCACCTGGGAGGCGCGCCAGCTGCTGCTCGAGCCAGGTGAACAGGTCCTCGACCAGGGGTCGGCTCCTGGCCTGCCGGACGACACGGCGCTCGTCGGGCGGCTTGCCCCTGACCTCTGCCTCGACGGCGTAGAGGGCGGCGATACGGACCAACGCCTCGGTGGCAATCGGCGCTGTTTTCTTCCGGGCCAGGTCATAAAATTCACGACGGGCATGGCTCCAGCAGAACGCCAGTGTCACGCCGGGGCCGCCCCCCTCCGGCGCGGCCAGGCCCTTGTAGGCGGCGTAGCCGTCGCACTGGAGGATGCCCGTGTAGCCGGCCAGCAGTGCCCGGGCATGCTCCGCCCCACGGCCGGGGGCGTAGCGGAACACCGCCGCGGGCGGGTCGGTGCCACCCCAGGGCCGGTCGTCGCGCGCGATCACCCAGGCAAAGCCCGTCTTGGTCTGTCCCCGGCCCGGGTCCAGCACCGGCATGGTGGTCTCATCGGCAAATAGCCGGACCGAGGCGAGCAGGAGCTCGCGCATCCGCGCCACCACCGGGGCGATCTCGGCGGCGGCCATGCCCACCCAGGAGGCCAGTACCTCGCGGCCGATGGTGAGGCCCTGGCGCGCCAGGATCTGCGCCTGGCGGTACAGCGGCAGGTGGTCGGCGTAGCGCGACACCAGCACATGGGCGACGGTGGCCTCGGTCGGCATGCCGCCCTCGATCAGACGGGCCGGTGCGGGTGCCTGCAGCACAACGCCCGCGCAGGCGCGGCAGGCCAGCTTCGGGCGCTTGGTCACCAAGACCCGGAACTGAGCCGGGATCACGTCCAACCGCTCCGAGGTGTCGGCGCCGATCTCGACCAGGGCGCCCTGGCAGCACGGGCAGGCGGTGCTCTCGGGCATCAGCACCACCTCCACCCGGGGCAGGTGTGCCGGTAGTCGGCCACGGCCCGCCCGGCGCTGGGCGGTGTTCGTCTTGCGCAGCTCGGGCGAGCACTTCTCCGCCTCAGCCTCGTTGCCGGCTAGGCTCGCCTCGACCTCCTCAAAGGCGAACTGCAACTGGTCCTCGGGCAGACGCTCCGAGCGTCGCCCGAACTGCATGCGCTGCAGCTTGCCCAGCAGGTGTCGCAGCCGCTCGTTGCGCGCCGCCAGCGCGTCGCGCTCGGCTACCGCGTCGTCCCGTTCCGCCCAGGCCGCCAGCAGCATCGCGCGCAGCGCCGCGGGATCCTCCGGCAGGGTCGGTGTGTCGTCAGCAGCGGCGCGCATCGTGGTACCGATGCTACGCAGGCACGCTCGGCGTGGGAATCCGTTTCGTGCTCTGGACCCGCGTCCAATCGATCCCCGCAAACAGCGCGGCGAACTCCACCTGCGTCAGCCGCAGCGCGCCGTCCACCACCGGCGGCCAGCGGAACGTGTTGGCCTCCAACTGCTTCCAGATCAGCACCAGGCCGCTGCCATCCCACACCACGATCTTGACCCGGTCAGCGCGCTTCGAGCGGAACACCAGCACCACGCCGGAGAACGGATCCTCGCTCAGCACCTCCGCCGCCAGCGCGGCCAGCGAATGCGCGCCCTTGCGAAAGTCGACGGGCTGGCTCGCCAGCAGGATCCGCGCCCCCGCAGGCAGTGTGATCACGTCGCGGACGCCCGGATGGCCCGCAACAGCGTCGTCAACAGGTCCGCGTCGGTGCCCGGTGGGACACGCAGCACAGCGCCAGCCACCTTGACCTCGATGACAGGACCCGGCGCGACCCACGAGGGCGCCCGTTCCGGTGTGGCCGCCGGAGCCGCCGACACGATGGGCACGAAGTCCATCGCTGCTCTGGCTTCACCGGCCACCCCAAGCCGCATCTTGCGACGCCAGCCAAACACCTGCTGCGGGCAGACCTGCCAGCGGCGCGCCACCTCGGTGACCACCGCGCCAGGCTGCAGCGTCTCCGAGACAATCCGCGCCTTGTCGTCGTCAGACCAGATCCGCCGCCGGCCAGGTCCCGTCAGAACCTCGATCCGGCGGTACCCGCCACCCTTCGCGTCGTCCCTAACGTCGTCCATACCGATAGCTCGAAGCCCTCCGCCCCAAGCCGATCCAGCACAATCAGGACCTACTCCGGAAGACGGGCCTCAAAGCTGCGCTTACGACCGACAAGCTGGCCGACGGGCTCTATCGGGAAAGCGACTTCGCCGTGCTGGATGCGCTGAAGGCCATCGCAGCGGCCCGCGGGGTGAAGCCGATGCAGGTCGCACTTGCCTGGCTGCTGAGCAGGCCGGTGATGGCCGCGCCGATCTTCGGCGTTTCCGACCCGGCACAGATCGCCGATGCGGCGGCTGCCACGGAGATCGCGCTCACCCCGGAGGAGATCGCCGCCCTGGAGGCGCCCTACGAGCCCCGCGCCTCCGCCTGAAAGCGGAACGGGGCGCCTTCCGTGAGGAAGGCGCCCCGTTCGACGGCATCGGTTCCGGACATGGCGCCCGGCAGAAGGGCCTATTCCGCCGCGACCAGGGCGCGGTTGCGGCGCTGGCGGATCAGCTTCACCACCAGGAAGAGGATGACCCCGAAGCCGATCGCCCCCAGGGCATAGAAGGTGTTCTTCTCCCCCAGCCAGGCCACGGCGAACCAGCCCGCGCCCACGAAGGCGGCGGCCCAGATTCCGGCGGCCACGAAGTTCAGCATCATGAAGCGCAGCCGGGGCATGCCCGCCACACCGCAGGCGGCGGCCGCGACATTGCGGATGCCATAGGCGAAGCGGAAGGTCAGGACGAACAGAGCGCCATAGCGTTCCAGGATGTTCATCGCCTGGGTCAGTCGCCTTTCGGCGCCCGGGATCTTGCGCACGGCCTTGGCGCCGTAGCGCTGGCCCAGCGTGAACCAGAGTTGGTCGCCGAGGAAGGAACCGCCCCAGACCGCGAACATCAGAATCCAGGGATCGATCAGTCCCGTGGCGCGTCCGGCGGCGGAGGCAAGGAGCACGAAGGTCTCGCCCTCGAAAAACGCCCAACAGGCCGCCGCCAGATAAGCGAGCGCGCCCCAGTCCGCCCAGAATTCAGCCACCAGATGCGCTCCCGACACCTCTGTAGAGGACAAAATGCCCGACCCCAAGAAATTGTGAAACAGCTTTCTGTGGCGTCGTCGCGGTTTTCGAGATGCCAAGGCTGCGCCCACACCGCTGCCATGTCCCTTTCGGTCGGGACATGGCAGCGTCCCGGAACGGCCCGGCATCCAGCATCATGCCTTGGCCTTAGGCTTCTTGGGGGCCTTGTCGTCCTTCCCGGCGTGCTTCTCGGCTTTTCCGGCCTTCACGGTGGCCTTACGGGACTCTGCCTTCACCTCGGCAGCGGCCGTGCCGATCACCTTCGGACGCCGGGCTTTTGCGGCGACGGCCCTGGCATCCTCCTCAGCCTTGGCTGCGGCGGCAGCCTGCATCTCCAGCGGTTCGCCTCCAGAAGCCTGGCCGGACAGCAGCCGGCTCGCCTGTTCCCAGTGCGCGCCCGCCATGCCGTCCGGGCAGCCGGCGTCCTTCCACAGGAAATAGGCAAGCTCCCGGATGCGTGCTTCGTCATCGGGTACATGTCCGGCCATACGACCTCCTCTTCTCGAATCAGGTCCTGTCTTCGCAGTCAGGGCCCCGGTCGTGGTCAGAATGAAATCTGGCGATCATCCGGGCCAGTTGAAGGGCCCCGGGAATCGGGAGGCGCCGCATTCACAATTGCGATGGACCCCGTGCCCTTCCGATCACACAACCGTGGGGATGTTTTCGGTGAAGAATATCATGAAAGAAAAAGATTTCGATCAAAATTGAGATTTTTCAACTATGGGTTGCTGGAACCAGCCGAGATATTCCGGCACTTTCCCGTTGCTGCGGGCACGGTGCCAATCACGACCACCCCCCCGATATGGCGCCGAGAGCCCCCCTCCTTTGGCCCGCAGCCTTTTTCCCTTTTCCTGGTGAAAACCTGCTTGGCGAGGCGATGTGGATGCCTGCACCTCGAGCGGGCTGCCACGGGCGGCATCCTGGCCCCGCAGATGCGGGATGGTGCAGAGGGGCGGTTCGGAAGTGCGATCCCCGTCTCGCGGCCATCACGTATTCAGATCGTTCAGGAAAAGGAAATGGCGGAGGGGATGGGATTCGAACCCACGATAGGACTTGACATCCTATAACGGTTTAGCAAACCGCCGCCTTCGGCCACTCGGCCACCCCTCCGCAGGAGTGGAAAGTCTCACGGCGTTGCGGGGGTGCTTCTAGCCGCGACCGAAGGCGCCGTCAAACCTCAGGAAAGCGGGATTTCGAAGCCACGCTTCGTGGCCGGGCGAGCCATCATCCGATCGTACCAGGCGGCCAGGTTCGGCAGGTCGTCGAAGGGCACCAGATGCCGCTCGTGCCGCCAAGCCCAACCCAGGATGGCGAAGTCCGCCACGCTCGGCTCCCCCTCGGTCGCCACGAACTCGCGCCCGGCCAGGCGCTTGTCCAGCACGCCATAGAGCCGCCTGGTCTCCTTGCCGTAGCGCTCCACGCCATAGTCGCGCGCCGGACCCTCCGGCTGGCCCAGGAAGTGGTGGACCTGCCCCGGCATAGGGCCGAGTCCGCCCATCTGCCACATCAGCCATTCCAGCACCGGCACGCGGGCCCGCAGGTCGCGCGGCAGGAACTTCCCGGTCTTCTCGCCGAGATAGAGCAGGATCGCGCCCGACTCGAAGACGCTGATCGGCCTGCCGTCCGGCCCTTCCGGATCGACGATCGCCGGAATGCGGTTGTTCGGGCTGATCCGCAGGAAATCGGGCTCGAACTGCTGGCCCTTGGTGATGTCCACGGTCTTCACCGAGTAGGGCAGCCCCATTTCCTCCAGCGCCACGCTGATCTTGCGTCCGTTGGGTGTGTTCCAGGTGTGCAGCGTGATGCTCATGCCGGGCCTCGTCTTGTCATGGCGGCTGGTCTACTCCGGCGGCGCGGCCCGCATCCCCATATGCAAGGGGAAGAGACCGAAGAGGATCTGCCGGATGTCACAGTCCTTCAACGTATCGCCCAGCGGTCTCCCCCAAGGGGCGGCGCCGGGCGAAGCGATGATGATGATGCAATACGACGCCAACAAGAAGTCCGCCCTGGTCGCCTATGTGCTCTGGTTCTTCCTGGGCTGGCTGGGCATCCACCGCTTCTATCTGGGTCGGACCATGAGCGGCGTGGTGATGCTGCTGATCACCGCGCTGAGCTGGGTGCTGAGCCTGATCTTCATCGGCCACCTGGGCTTCCTGCTGGTGGGCATCTGGCTGTTCGTGGACATCTTCCTGATCCCAGGCATGACCCGCCGCTACAACAACGAGCTAATCGCCTCGCTGCGACAATAGGTCTCGACTAGGATATTCCGTGGAGGCTTCATTGCCTCCACGGACTTCTTAAGAGTAATTCAGATTGCGTTCTGCCTCGATCGCTAGTGTGTTATTTGCAGATCACCTTCGATGCAACGTCGCCCGCCTTGACAACAATTAGAATGATAGCTCCCACACCAGGGACCAACGAAGAAAGAATTTCCAGAACTGGTTTGACATTCCCCCATTGCTGACAGAACACGTCTTTCACGCCTGCGACATTAGCTCTCGGCTGAGAACCCGTTTCATAACGGCTGAGGCGGGGTGAGCGGCGGGAGTTCTGCGCGTTCGGAGGGTGTCTGACGTCCTTCGAGGTGGCCCATGTGGACCCCTGCCGCCCGCGCGCAGCTTGCGCGCGGCTCCCAGCCTTATGCAACGTGCCTAACCGATGCCGAGTGGGCCCTGGTCGAGCCCTTCTTGCCAAGCCCTGCAAAGACCGGACGACCCCGGTCCTGGCCGATGCGGCGGGTGGTCGATGCGATCCTCTACGTGCTCCGTACCGGCTGCGCCTGGGCGCATCTGCCCCGCGACTTCCCGCCGCCCGGGACCGTGCACCGTTGGTTCCTGCGCCTCTCGCGCCGGGGCACCTTCGAGCGACTGGCGCACGCCCTCATCATGGCCGACCGCGAGCGGGTCGGCCGAGAGGCCTCACCGACAGCGGCGGTGTTGGACGCCCAATCCGTCCGCTCGGGCGGTGTCGGCGTGAAAGGTGTCCGCGGCTACGATGCCGGGAAGAAGGTGACGGGCCGCAAGCGCCACGCCCTGGTGGACACGGACGGTAGGCTCCTGCTCGCCGCCATCTCGCCCGCCTGCCTGCATGACAGCCGAGGGGGTGCGGCCCTCCTGGCCATGTCGCGCCGCCCTTGGCCGTTCCTGGCCCGCTGCTTCGCCGACCGCGCCTACGCCGGTCCGCGGGTCGCCCGAGCCTCCCCCGTCGCCGTTACCATCATCGGCAGCGCACCCGGCCAGAAAGGCTTCGCCGTGCAACCCAGGCGCTGGGTGGTGGAGAGGTCCTTCGCTTGGTTCGGCCGCTGCCGACGCCTCGCTCGCGATCACGAGGCCACCGTCGGTTCCGCCGTCGCCTTCTTCACCCTCGCCGCCGCCATGATCCTCGTCCGGCGTCTGGCTCAGCCGTTATGAAACGGGGTCTGAATAGGTTCCGGAGGCGCCAGAAGTGCTTCGGCAAAAGCCTTGGCGATTTCCTGCTTCTGAGCATCGGATACGTTCGGCATAGACATTCTCCCTTTCTTGAGGTTCAACCTCAATCTCACGAGACACTCGATCTCCGATAACGTCTACAAAACAAAGACACTTAACTCATGGTGCCTGAATTAAGCCAGCACCATAATCTGCCGCATCATCCATCTTGACAAAGCCACCTGCATTGCATGAGCTCAAAATCGATGTTGCAACAACATTGGCAAGAACATTGGGATTGCTCTGCCGCTGTTTTTCCCAGTGAAGGGCAGCAACACCCGCGACATGCGGGGTCGCCATGCTGGTGCCGTTGAGAGTTTTTAAACCTTCTTTTAACCAAGCAGAAGTTACACCGATGCCGGGAGCACAGACCGTCGGCATCGTGTTGGAGAAGGCGCCAATATAAAGATTACCGTCTTTCTTCTTCCCCGCCGCTGCAACAGCGATCACATCATCTGCGGCCGCTGGCATAGCGAGCGTAATTTCAAACGACGGTCGGCCGCTCTCATTTCCGGTGGCCGCACATACTACTGTGCCCTTTCGTCCAAGACCTGTCATAGCTTTCGCCAGACTCATGATTGCGTCGAACGCTCTCACATTGGAGCGATAGGCACCGAGTGATGCGGACACAGCGACTGCGGTGGAAACGTTGTATTGGTTACGATAGTGCTCGATTGCCGAGGGGAAATCGAAGCCGACCGACATCGAGAGCACCTCTGCGCCCTGCTGGATTGCCCAGTTCATGCCCTCGAAAAGCATCATGGAGGTGCCGGCACCGGTGTCATCCAAGACCTTCCCGATCATGGCTGTACTTAGTCGGCCTTGAATAACTCGTAAGGCACTGATCTAGCTGTGAGATTTTCCGGGCTCGGCGACCTGGATTTGCAGGGTTCGATTGTTTTCGACGACAAACCCTGCGAATCTTGTGGGCATGAAGCACCGCCCGCGCCCGCCGGAACAGGCCGATCTGCTGCGGCCGCGGCTGGTCGACATGATCGATGGGCGGCACGAACTGGTGCGGCTGGCGGCGCTGATCGACTGGTCCTGGTTCGAGCGGGAATGGGCCGGCTTCTTCCCCGCCGCTGAGGGACGGCCGGCCACGCATCCGCGTCTGGTCGCCGGGCTGATGTACCTCCAGCACGCCCATGGCCTCTCCGACGAGGCGGTGCTCGCGCGCTGGGTGGAGAACCCGTACTTCCAGCACTTCACGGGTGAGACCTTCTTCCAGCACCGTGCGCCCATCCATCCCTCCTCTCTCAGCCGCTGGCGCGGTCGCATCGGTGAGGAAGGTGTCGAGTGGTTGCTGACCAGGACGATCGAGGCGGCTCAGGCTTCGGGAGCTGTGACGTCGAACAGCTTGGCCGAGATCGCAGTGGACACCACAGTGATGGAGAAGGCCATCGCCCATCCGACCGACAGCCGCCTCTATGAGCGGGCCCGCCACTCGCTGGTGACGCTGGCGCACAAGGCCGGGATCGCCCTGCGCCAGAACTACAATCGCCTGGCGCCGCGCCTGGCCGGCCAGGTGGGGCGCTACGCCCACGCCCGGCAGTTCCGCCGCATGCGCAAGGCGTTGCGCACGCTCAAGGGCTACACCGGCCGCATCCTGCGCGATGTTGAACGCAAGCTCGGCGCCGTCCCTGACGGGCCACTGCGGGCGCGCATCGAGCAGCGCATCGCCCTCGTCACCCGCCTGCTGCTCCAGACACCGAAGTCGTCCCGCAAGCTCTACGCCCTGCACGAGCCCGAGGTGGACTGCATCGCCAAGGGCAAGGCGCGGGTGCGCTACGAGTTCGGCACGAAGGTCAGCATCGCCACCACCCTCGCCGGTGGCTTCGTCGTCGGCATGCGCAGCCAGCCCGGCAATCCCTACGACGGCCACACCCTCGCCGACGCCCTCCAGCAGGTCGAGACCCTCACCGGCCAGCGTCCCAGCCTCGCCGTGGTCGATCGCGGCTACCGCGGCCATGGCGTCACGGCAACCAGGGTGCTCGTCAGCGGCACCAGCCGCGGCCTCACGCCCCGCCTGCGCCGGCTGCTCCGCCGCCGCAGCGCCATCGAGCCCGAGATCGGCCACATGAAGACCGATGGCCGCCTCGCCCGCTGCGCCCTCAAGGGCACGCTCGGCGATGCTCTCTACGCCGTCCTCTGCGGCTGCGGCCACAACATCCGCAAGATCCTCGCCCACCTCAGGGCCCTTTTGGCCGCTCTCCTCGCCGCCCTCCGACAGGCAATCCTCACCCCGATCAGCCAAGCCAGCGTCCCGACAGGCCGCACCCTGCTCGCAGGGGCGACAGCCTGAAGACGTTGTTCAAGGCCGACCAAGTAACGGCGGTGCCGCGTTCGCTATCGTTGTCTTCGCCCGAATCTCAAAAGGCGCAATGTTGGAGAGAGGACCGCGCGTAGTTCTGCGTATCATCGACGGACTACGGAGAACGAGGAAAGTCTCCCGATCCTGCTTGCTATTGGTAACAAACATGGCTTTTCCCTATTCTCAGCAAGAATATTCATTCCATAATCGAATCATAAAATACAATCACGATTGCGCGAGGTTATTATTTTGAAGAATCAACAATTTGGATAAAAATAATCCCTTCCGGCGCTGCCGGAAGGGTCGATCTGCTCTGCGGCATTCAAAGAAGATATGAAAGCTTCGCGTACCGGGCTCAGCCGGCGAGCTTGGCCTTGATGACCTCGTTCACCAGGGCCGGGTTGCCCTTGCCCTGCATGGCCCGCATCGTCTGGCCCACGAAGAAGCCGAAGAGCTTGTCCTTGCCGGAACGGTACTCGGCCACCTTGTCGGCGTTCTTCGCCAGAACCTCATCCACCACCGCCTCGATGGCGCCGGTATCGGTCACCTGCCTCAGCCCCCGCTCCTCCACGATCTCGCCGGGCGAGCGGCCCGTCTCGACCATGGCCTCGAAGACCTCCTTGGCCAGCTTGCCGGACAGGGTGTTGTCCGCCATCAGGTCCAGCAGCGCGCCCAGATCCTTCGCCGAGACCGGGGAAGTGGTGATGTCCGTCCTGGTGCGGTTCAGCGCCGCGAAGAGATCGCCCATCACCCAGTTGGCCGCCTGCTTGGCATCGCGCCCGCGGGCGACCTCCTCGTAATAGGCGGCCGTCTCCTTCTCCAGCGTCAGCACATGGGCGTCATAGGCGGTGAGGCCGTATTCGCCGACATAGCGGGCGCGGCGGTCGTCCGGCAGCTCGGAAAGCCCGGATTTCAGCTCCTCGATCCAGGCCGGCTCCAGCACCAGCGGCGGCAGGTCCGGGTCGGGGAAGTAGCGGTAGTCATGCGCATCCTCCTTGGAACGCATGGAGCGCGTCACGCCCCGGCCGGTGTCGAAGAGCCGCGTCTCCTGCTCCACCGTGCCACCCGATTCCCAGACCTCGATCTGGCGCCGCGCCTCGGCCTCGACGGCCTGCATGACGAAGCGGATGGAGTTGACGTTCTTCACCTCGCAGCGCGTGCGGAACCCCTCCCCCGTCTTGCGCACGGAGACGTTCACGTCGGCGCGGAGGCTGCCTTCCTCCATGTTGCCGTCGCAGGTGCCGAGATAGCGCAGGATCTGCCGCAGCTTGGTGACATAGGCCCCGGCCTCTTCCGGCGAGCGGAGCTCCGGCTCGGAGACGATCTCCATCAGCGCCACGCCGGCCCGGTTCAGGTCCACGAAGGTCCGCGACGGGTCCTGGTCGTGCAGCGACTTGCCGGCATCCTGCTCCAGATGCAGACGGGTGATGCCGATCTCCTTCGCCGTGCCGTCGGACAGCTCGATGGTCAGCTTGCCCTCCCCCACGATGGGGAAAGCGAACTGGCTGATCTGATAGCCCGTCGGCAGGTCGGCGTAGAAATAGTTCTTCCGGTCGAAGCGCGACCAGGGATTGATCTTCGCCTTCAGCCCCAGCCCGGTGCGCACCGCCTGGGCCACGCATTCCCGGTTGATGACCGGCAGCATGCCCGGCATGCCGGCATCCACGAAGGAAACCTGGCTGTTCGGCGCGGCGCCGAATTCGGTCGCCGCGCCGGAGAAGAGCTTGGCTTCGGAACTGACCTGGGCATGGACCTCCAGCCCGATCACCAGTTCCCAGGGGCCGGTCTCGCCCTCGATCGTATAGCTCATCGGCTTTCCCTCTTCGCCCAAGCGAAGACTTTCTGCTGTTCCGCCTTCACAAAGCGGCTCTGTTTCTCAGGCGTACCGTCAGCATCGAAGCCGAGCCGCACCGCCAGCGCGATGAAACCCTGCAACGCCTCGCCGCGGAGCACTCCCTCGCGCACATCCTCTGCGCGGACCACGACGGCAGAAAGCAGCGGCAGCCGCTCCCTGTCGGCTCGGGCGCAAAGTTCCGTGAGGTGATCCCTCATCTGGGACCGGGTCTTCATGCTCCAAGCGATGCCACTGGCACGCGCCACATCACCATAGCTGAGACAGCGATCTTCCAGCGCCGCCGCACGGATGGCTTCCCGCGTCCTTTCCAGACTGAGCCTGCCATCCGCTCCGGCCACCCTCCGGTCCAGTTCCGCGACGGCGGCGAGGAAGGTCGGGTGCCCGGTCTTGCCGGCACGCTCACCATTCTCGACCATC
Organism: Roseomonas sp. FDAARGOS_362; assembly: GCF_002754815.1. Taxonomy (GTDB): domain Bacteria; phylum Pseudomonadota; class Alphaproteobacteria; order Acetobacterales; family Acetobacteraceae; genus Roseomonas; species Roseomonas mucosa. The sequence goes on from NZ_CP024588.1 coordinate 1,008,315, forward strand.
GTCCGAAGCTCGGACAGGGTCTTGGACTGGAAGTCGACTGCCATCCTATGCCTGCCCGGCCCTCACGCCCGGTAGGGTGGTGAAATCGGCGGCCCGCTCCAGGGCGGTGCCGACCGCGAAGACGGTCTCCTCGTCGAAGGGCTTGCCGATCACCTGCAGGCCCAGCGGCAGGCCCTGCGCGTCCAGCCCGGCCGGGACCGAGAGGCCCGGGAGGCCGGCGAGGTTCGCCGTCACGGTGAAGACGTCGTTCAGGTACATGGCGACGGGGTCGTCCTGCTTCTCGTCCGCGCCGAAGGCGGCCGAGGGCGTGGCGGGCGTCAGGATGGCGTCCACCTTCTCCCAGGCCTCGTCGAAGTCGCGCTTGATCAGCGCCCGCACCCGCTGCGCCTTCAGGTAGTAGGCGTCGTAGTAGCCGGCGGAGAGCACATAGGTGCCGATCATGATGCGGCGCTTCACCTCGGCGCCGAAGCCGGCGGCGCGGGTGTGCTCGTAGAGATCCTTGAGGTCGCCGCCCGTGGAAACGCGGGCGCCGTAGCGCACGCCGTCATAGCGGGCGAGGTTCGAGGAAGCCTCGGCCGGCGCCACGATATAGTAGGTCGGCAGCGCGTATTTCGTGTGCGGCAGGGAGATCTCGACGATCTCCGCGCCCTCGGCGCGGAGCCAGTCGAGCCCCTGCTCCCACAGCCTTCCGATCTCCTCCGGCATGCCCGGCAGGCGGTACTCCTTCGGCACGCCGATCCGCAGCCCCTTCACCCCGCGCGCGCAGGCCGCTGCGAAATCCGGCACCGGCAGGTCCACCGAGGTGGAGTCCTTGGGGTCGAACCCGGCCATGGAGCCGAGCAGCAGGGCGCAGTCCTCCACGGTCCGTGCCACCGGCCCCGCCTGGTCGAGCGAGGAGGCGAAGGCCACCACGCCCCAGCGCGAGCAGCGTCCATAGGTCGGCTTGATCCCGGCGATGCCGCAGAAGGCCGCGGGCTGGCGGATCGAGCCGCCCGTGTCGGTCGCCGTGGCGCCCAGGGCCAGCCGCGCCGCGACGGCGGCGGCGGAACCGCCCGAGGACCCGCCGGGGACCAGCTTCGTGTCCGGGTCGTTGCGGCGGGACCAGGGATTCTCCACGCCGCCGAAGGCGGAGGTGGCGTTGGAGGAGCCCATGGCGAACTCGTCCAGGTTCACCTTGCCCAGGAAGACCGCGCCGTCGCGCAGCAGGTTGGCGGTGACGGTGCTCTCATAGGGCGGCACGAACTCGCCCAGGATGCGGCTGGCCGCCGTGGTGCGGGTGCCCTCGGTGCAGAACAGGTCCTTGATGGCCAGCGGCACGCCGTCCAGCCTGCCCGCCTGCCCTGCCTTGCGGCGGGCGTCGGAGGCGCGCGCGGCCTCCAGCGCCTTTTCCGCCGTGACGGTGATATAGGCGTTGATCCGGGGGTTCAGGGCCTCGATCGCGTCCAGATGGGCGCGGGTCAGCTCCTCGGAGGTGATCTCGCCCTCGTTCAGCGCGTCCAGCGCGCCACGGAGCGTGAAATCGGTCGGGCGCATCTTATTCGACGACCTTCGGAACGGTGAAGAAATCGCCCTGGCGGTCGGGCGCGTTGGCGAGGACCTTCTCCGGCATGCCGCCGTCGGTCACCACGTCGTCCCGCATGCGCAGGACGGCGAGCTCGGGCATGGCGGCACCGCCCGCCAGGGGCTCGATGCCGGCCGTGTCCACGGCCTGGAGCTGTTCCACCCAGGCCAGGATGCCGTTCAGCTCGGCTTGCAGGCGCGTGACCTCCTCATCCTCCAGATGGATGCGGGCGAGCGACGCGACGCGCCGGACGGTGGCGGTATCGAGCGACATGTTCGGGAAGGAACCCCAGTTCAGAGTACAGACAAGGGCCAGGAAGCGAGCGGCGGGCCCGAAGTCAAGGGCCGTGCGCCATCGGGCGGGGCGAAGCAACTCCCGGAAGCCCGCGGAAACCCCGCCCGACCCCGGCATTCCGGCGAGCCACGGCCCGTGGCGCTGCAACCCGGCGCGCCCGGGCGGCTTTTGCCCGTGGCGGGCCGCCGGGGTGCCAAGGCGGGAAACGAAGGGCGGGAAACGAAACGTAACTCCGGACGCGCAGTGGTCGATCCCCTGGTGGGTTCGGCCTAAAGCACCGCCCACCGAGATAGACCACGGCCGGATGGGGCCGCGGCCCCTTGGCCTGTCCTTGGAGCCGTGCCCCGGCACAGCGAAGAGGACAGTGACTGGATGAGGCTTCTGCGCGTCGGAGACGGACCGCCCCCGGGCCGGGACCGCCGGGGGACCATGGCCACCGGGATGGGATGCCATGGTGCGAGGATCCCGGCCCCTGGCCTGCACCTGTCCCTGCTGCTGCTGGCCGCGCTGCTCGTTCTCGTGGCACCCGGTCTGGCGCAGCCCGCCCTGGCCCAGAGTGCCAACCAGAACGCCGCCACCTCCGCCCCCACGGCCGGGCTGACGCCCGAGGAGGCGCGCCGGGCGCTGGAGGTGCTGCAGAACGACGCGCGCCGCCGGGACGTCATCACCGCCCTGGAGGCCATCGCCCGCGTCGCACCTGCCTCCACGGCGGCTCATCCCGCGGCGACCGGTCCGGCCGCATCCGACCAGGGCGGCGCCACGGCCCCGGCGGCCGGTGGCTCCCCCCCGGCCTCGCCGGCTCCGGCGCAGGGGGCCGCCGCACCGGCTGCCGCCGCGCCCGCCGAACCCGCCGCCGCGCCGGAGAAGCGCGTCTCGCTGCAGGCGGATGGCATCCTGGCGCAACTCATCGTGGCGCTTTCCGGCTGGTTCGCGAATGCCTCGGACTACCTGGTCACCGCCGGGCGGACCGTGGGCAATGTTCCGCTGGTCTGGGACTGGATCGTCCGTACCGCGACCAACCCCTATGCCCAGTCCACCATCCTCGACGCGGGCTGGAAGCTGGTCCTGGTCCTCGCCCTGGCTTGGACGGCGCGGCGCCTGGTCACGCGCGCCCTGCGCCGGCCGACCGCCATGGTCGTCCATCGGGCTGAGGAAGGCGTGGCCCGGCGGCGGCGCGAGCGCGAGGTGATGGGCCCGGAGGCAGCCGGCCTCGCCAGCCGGGCGGAGCTGCGCTTCCTGCGCCGCCTGCCGCTCGCCCTGCTGCGCCTGCTGCTGGAGCTGCTGCCCGTTGCCGCCTTCGCCGCCGTGGGCAACCTGCTGCTGGCCACGCCGCTGAACGATGGCTGGACGGTGCCGCTGATCATCCTGGCCGCCGTCAATGCCTATGTGGTCCAGCATATCGTGATGGCCATCTGCCACATGCTGGTCTCGCCGGATCAGGCGGCCCTGCGCCTTTTCAACATCGGCGACGAGACCGCCGCCTATGTCGAGGTCTGGCTCGCCCGGATCAGCCGCGTCGTGGTCTATGGCATGGCTGCGCTGGAGATGGCCCGGGTGCTGGGCCTCTATAGCCTGGCCTATACGTCCGCGATGAAGCTGCTGATCCTCGTCACGCACCTGATGATGGTCGTGGTGATCCTGCAGTGCCGCAAGCCGGTGGCCGAGGCGATCGCCGCCCCGCACGGCTCGCGCAGCACCTTCGCCCTGGCGCGGAACTGGCTGGCCGCCATCTGGCACGTGCTGGCGATCTTCCTGATCCTGGCCATCTGGTTCGTCTGGGCGGTGGAGATCCGCAACGGCTACGGCCTGCTCTTCCGCTATTTCGGCCTGACCGTGCTGGTGCTGGTGGTGGCCCGCCTGATCACCGTTGGCATCCTGGGCTTGCTGGACCGGGTCTTCCGCATCGATGCGGAAAAGAAGCTGCGACTGCCCTTCCTGGAGGAACGGGCCAACCGCTACTACCCCGCCCTGCGCCGGCTGATCTCGCTCGCCATGGCGGTGGTGACGGTGCTCGCCGTGCTGCAGGTCTGGGGGGTGGATGCCTTCGCCTGGTTCCACAATGGCCGGCTGGGCGAGCGCATCGCCAACTCCGCCGTGGTGGTGCTGATCGCCGCCGTGGTCGCGGTGGTGATCTGGGAGATGACCAATTCCTGGGTGGACCGGCAGATCGCCGACATGTCCGCGCGGGGCGACTATGCCCGCTCCGCCCGGCTGCGCACCCTGCTGCCGCTGCTGCGTACCGCGCTGCTGACCGCCATCCTGGTCGTGGTGGGCTTCACCGCCCTCAGCCAGCTCGGCGTCAACATCGCCCCGCTGCTGGCCGGCGCCTCGATCATCGGCGTGGCGCTGGGCTTCGGCTCGCAGAAGCTGGTGCAGGACGTGATCAACGGCATGTTCCTGCTGCTGGAGAACGCCATGCAGGTGGGCGACTGGGTGACCGTCTCAGGCCTGTCCGGCTCGGTGGAGGCGCTCTCCGTCCGTACCATCCGGCTGCGGGCGGGTGACGGCTCGGTGCATGTCATCCCCTTCTCCTCCGTGACCACGGTTACCAACACCAACAAGGGCATCGGCAACGCCGCCGTCTCCGTTACCGTCTCCGCCGACGAGGACACCGACCGGGTGGGCGAGGTGCTGAAGGAGATCGGCGCCGGGCTGCGCGAGGACCCGGCCTTCCGCGACAGCATCCTGGACGACTTCGCCCTCTGGGGCGTGGACAAGGTGGACGGCGCCACCGCGACCGTGCTGGGGCAGATGAAGTGCCGCGACAGCGGCCGCTGGGGCGTGCAGCGCGAATACAACCGCCGCATCAAGAAGCGCTTCCAGGAACTGGGAATCCAGATCGCGGTGCCGGCGCAGAACATCATCCTCACCCGCCCGCAGAAGCGGGAGGAGCCGGCGCCGGAGCGTGGGGCTGGCCGTGGGGTGGAGGAGAACTCGGCGGCCGAGACCCGCTCCCCGCCCCCTGCGGCGCTCGGCAACACGGAATAGCGGCACCCAGCTCGCATCGCGTGAGAACGTCGTGTCCCATGATACTGAACTTGCGGCCATCATGGGGCGCGCCCCGGTTCCGACAAGGCTGGGTGGCGTGGCGCGTGCTTGACGGGGCGGGCCGCCCCGGCGAAAGCCCGGGCTCATGCCCCTTTTGCCCTTGCCCGAGTTGCGGGCCGCCCTTCCCCGGGATGCCCGGCTGATCGGGATCGATCCCGGGCGCCGGACCATCGGCCTCGCCCTGTCGGACGTGCTGCTGATGCTGGCCACCCCCTATCGCGCGATCCCCCGGGGCAAGCTCGCCGCCAATGCCGCCGAGATCCGCGCCATCGCCGCACGCGAGGGTGCGGGGGGGCTGGTGGTGGGGCTGCCGCTGGGGCTGGACGGCTCCTTCGGCCCCGCCGCCCAGGCCGCCAAGGACTGGGCCATGGCAGTGTCCGAGGCGACCGGCCTGCCCGCCGCCCTCTGGGACGAGCGCCTCTCCTCCTCCGCTGTGAACCGGATGCTGATCGGCGAGGCCGACCTGTCCCGCGCCAAGCGGGCGAAGGCGGTGGATGCCGCCGCCGCCGCCTACACGCTGCAATCGGCGCTGGACGCCACCCGCCCGCCGCCCGCCCCGTAACCCCCCGGACGGACCGGAACGCAGCGGGCTTCCGCCGAATCCACGCCGCGCCTATGGTCCGCCGCGACATTGGACGCCTGCCCGGAATGGTTGCCTTTCCCTCCCGACACCTCCTGGCCATCGAGGGCCTGCACCCCCTCTATATCGGGGAGCTGCTGGACCTCGCCGAGAACTACGCGCTGCTCAACCGCTCCGGGCAGACCCGGCGCGACGTGCTCAAGGGCCGGACGCTGATCAACCTCTTCTTCGAGGACTCGACCCGCACCCGCACCTCCTTCGAGCTGGCGGGCAAGCGGCTGGGCGCGGACGTGATCAACATGTCCGTCTCCAACAGCAGCGTGAACAAGGGCGAGACGCTGCTCGACACCGCCTCCACGCTGAATGCCATGAAGACGGACCTGCTGGTGGTCCGCCACGCCCAGTCCGGAGCCCCGGCCCTGCTGAGCCAGAAGGTGGACGCGGCGGTGATCAACGCGGGCGACGGCACGCACGAGCACCCGACCCAGGCCCTGCTGGATGCGCTGACCATCCGCCGCCACAAGGGGCGCCTGGAGAACCTGACCGTCGCCATCTGCGGCGACGTGCTGCATTCCCGGGTGGCGCGCTCCAACATCCACCTGCTGAGTGCCATGAACTGCCGGGTGCGGATCGTCGGCCCGCCGACCCTGATCCCCGCCGCCGCCGGCCGGCTGGGGGTGGAGATCCACCACGAGATGCGCTCCGGCCTGAAGGACGCCGACGTGGTCATGATGCTGCGCCTGCAGAAGGAGCGCATGGCCGGCGGCCTCGTTCCCTCGGCCCGCGAGTTCTTCCGCTTCTACGGGCTGGATGCGGAGAAGCTGCGCGTCGCGAAGCCCGACGCCATCGTCATGCATCCCGGCCCGATGAACCGGGGCGTGGAGATCGACAGCGCCGTGGCCGACGACCCCAGCCGCAGCGTGATCGGCGAGCAGGTAGAGATGGGCGTGGCCGTCCGCATGGCCGTGCTCGACATCCTTTCGCGTGGCCCGGGCCGGAACGACCGCTGATGACCGACACGATCTTCACCAACGTCCGGCTGCTCGACCCGGCTGGCGGCCTCGACGCCGCCGGCGGCCTGCTGGTGCGCGACGGCACGATCGCCGAGGTGCTGCAGGGCGGCCCGGCAGGCATTCCCGAGGGTGCCACGGTGGTGGATGGCGGCGGCGCCTGCCTCGCCCCCGGGCTGATCGACCTGCGCGCCGCCGTGGGCGAGCCGGGCGCCGAGCACCGGGAGACCATCGCCTCCGCCGCCCTGGCGGCGGCGGCGGGCGGCATCACCACGCTCTGCGCCCTGCCGGACAGCGAGCCGGCGCTGGACGATCCGGCGCTGCTGCAATTCGTGCTCCGGCGCGGCGAGGCTACGGGCAGCCTCTCGATCCTGCCCTATGGCGCCGCCACGCGCGGCTGTGCCGGCAAGGAAATGACCGAGTTCGGCCTGTTGCGGGAGGCCGGGGCGGTGGCCTTCACCGACGGCAACCATGCCATCGGCGATGCCAGGACCATGCGGATCGCCCTCTCCTATGCCCGGGCCTTCGGCAGCTTCATCGTGCAGCACCCGGCCGTGCCCAGCCTGTCGCGCGGCGCGGCGGCGACCGAGGGCGAGCTGGCGACGCGGCTCGGCCTGCCCAGCGTGCCGGCGGCGGCCGAGGCGATGCAGGTCGCCCGCGACATCGCCCTGGCGCGGCTGACCGGCGGCCATGTCCACTTCGCCCATCTCTCGACGGCGGCGGCGCTGGAACTGGTGCGCGAGGCCAAGGCCGAGGGGCTGCGCGTCACCTGCGACACGGCGCCGCCCTATTTCGACCTGAACGAGACGGCGATCGGCGACTACCGCACCTATGCCAAGCTGGAGCCGCCGCTGCGCCCCGAGAGCGACCGCGAGGCGGTGGTGGCGGCCCTGGCGGATGGCACGGTCGATGCCATCGCCTCCGACCACCAGCCGCGCGACGCCGACGACAAGCGCCTGCCCTTTGCCCAGGCCGAGGCCGGCGGCGCCGGGCTGGCGACGCTGCTCTCCGTCACCCTGGCCCGCGTCCATGCCGGGGACCTGCCGTTGCTGCGGGCCATGGCGCTGCTGACCGCCGGTCCGGCGAAGCTGCTGGGGCTGGAGTCCGGGCGCCTGGCCGCCGGCGCCCCGGCGGACCTCGTGCTCTTCGACCTGGAGCGCGCCTGGAAGGTCGAGGCCGGCAGGCTGCCCGGCAAGGCGCAGAACTCGCCCTTCGACGGGCGGGCGCTGGAGGGCCGGGTCATCGGGACCTGGAAGGCCGGGCGGCGGGTCTTCGGCGGATGAGCCCCTGGACACTCCATCTGCTGGGCCTGCTGATCGGGCTGCTGCTGGGCTCCATTCCCTTCGGGCTGATCCTGACCCGGGCCGCCGGGCTGGGGGATATCCGCAGCATCGGCTCCGGCAATATCGGCGCCACCAACGTGCTGCGCACCGGCAACAGAAAGCTGGCCGCCGCCACCCTGCTGCTCGACGCGCTGAAGGGCACGGCGGCGGTGCTGCTGGCCGCGGCCCTGCTCGGCCCCGGCGCGGCACCGGCCGCGGCGGTGGGCGCTGTGCTGGGGCACTGCCATCCGCCCTGGCTCGGCTTCCGGGGCGGCAAGGGCGTGGCGACCTCGCTCGGCGTCTTCCTGGCGCTGTCCATCTGGGTCTTCCTGGCGGCGGCGCTGGGCTGGCTGGCGGTGGCGAAGGTCACGCGGATCTCCTCCGCCGGGGCCCTGGGCGGCCTGGCCATCGCGCTGCTGGCCGCCTGGGCGCTGGAGGTGCCGGCCGTCGCCATCGCGGTGACGCTGATCGTGCTCTACGTCTATGTCCGGCACCATGAGAACATCCGCCGGCTGCTGGCCGGCACGGAGCCCCGGATCGGGCAGGGCAAGGAGAAGCCGGGCGCTTGAACGAGGCGGAGGCCCTGGCCCGTCTGCGGCTGGCCCGCACCGACGGCATCGGCACGGTGCGCTTCCGCGCCCTGCTGGAACGCTTCGGCAGCGGCCTCGCCGCGCTGGAGGCCCTGCCCCGCTGGCCGGCGCGGCGGGATGGCGGGCGCTTCGCGCCGCCGCCCCCCGACATGGTCCGGCGGGAATACGACGCGGTGCGGGAAGCGGGTGGCCGTTTCCTGCACTGGCAGGAAGACGGCTATCCCGAGATCCTGTCCCTGATCGGCGATCCCCCGGCGGTGCTGGCGGTGCTGGGCGACCCGTCCATCCTGGCGCTGCGGCACGTCGCCATCGTCGGCGCGCGGAACGCCTCGGCCCCTGGGCGCCGCATCGCCGAGGAGATCGCGGCGGCGCTGGCCGGGGGCGGAATCGCCGTTACCTCCGGCCTGGCGCGCGGGGTGGACACGGCGGCGCATGAGGGCGCGCTGCGGAAGGGGCGCACCGTGGCGGTTCTGCCCGGCGGGCTGGATGTCGCCTACCCGCCCGAGAATGCCCGGCTACAGGAGCGGATCGCGGCGGAGGGCGGGGCGCTGGTGGCCGAGTATCCGCTGGGGACGCAGCCCTCCCATCGCCATTTCCCGCGCCGCAACCGGATCGTCGCCGGGCTGAGCCTGGGGGTGGTCGTGGTGGAGGCCGCGATGGGGTCCGGCACGCTGCTCACCGTCCAGCATGCCATCGAGGCCGGGCGCGAGGTCTTCGCCGTGCCGGGCAGCCCGCTCGACCCACGCTGCCGGGGCTCCAACGACCTGCTGCGGCAGGGCGCGACCCTCTGCGAACATGCCGGGGACGTGCTGGCGCACCTGCCGGAAGCACCCCGGCCGGTCTCGCTGCGCCTGCCCGAAACGGGCCGGACGGCAGGCGCCGGGCCGCGCCCCGGCGCGATGGATTCGCCGCCAGAACCAATTCCGGAGGGTTCGGAGACAGGCTATCTGCTTGACCTGATTGGCTATTCTCCCGTGGCGGTTGACGAAATCCTGCGCCGCTGCCACCTCTCGCATTCCGATCTTCAGGGCCTGATCGCCGATCTTGAGATGTCAGGACGGATCGAGGTGCTGCCAGGAAACCGCATTGTCCGATCCGCCGTTGCGGGTCGGGAGGACACCTCAGAGCAAAAATGACCGACGTCGTCGTCGTAGAATCCCCCGCCAAGGCCAAGACCATCAACAAGTACCTGGGTGGCGGCTACAAGGTCATCGCCTCCTTCGGCCATGTGCGCGACCTGCCCGCCAAGGACGGTTCCGTGCGGCCCGAGGAAGGCTTCGCCATGGACTGGGAGTCCGAGGAGCGCGGGGAGCGGCAGCTGCGCGAGATCGCCTCGGCGCTGAAGGGGGCCAAGCGGCTCTTCCTCGCCACCGACCCGGACCGCGAGGGCGAGGCCATCTCCTGGCATGTGCGGGAGATGCTGGAGAAGAAGCGGCTGCTGAAGGGCCTCGAGGTCCACCGCGTCACCTTCAACGAGATCACCAAGCGCGCCGTCCAGTACGCCATCGACCATCCACGCGACCTGGATACGCCGCTGATCGAGGCCTATCTGGCCCGGCGCGCGCTCGACTACCTCGTGGGCTTCACGCTGTCCCCCGTGCTCTGGCGCAAGCTGCCGGGCAGCCGCTCGGCCGGGCGGGTGCAGTCGGTCGCGCTGCGCCTGATCTGCGAGCGCGAGGCGGAGATCGAGGTCTTCAGGCCACGCGAGTACTGGACGGTGGAGACGCGCTTCGCCACGCCGATCGGGGCGCATTTCACCGCGCGGCTGACGCATCTGGACGGCAGGCGGCTGGAGCAGTTCGACCTGCCGGACGAGGCCGCCGCGAAGCGCGCCGTCGCCGCCATCGAGGCGGGTGAGTTCAGCGTCGCCTCGGTCGAGAAGAAGCGGGTCCGCCGCAATCCGCAGGCGCCCTTCACCACCTCGACCCTGCAGCAGGAGGCCTCGCGCAAGCTGGGCTTCGGTGCCCAAGCGACGATGCGCCTGGCGCAGCAGCTCTACGAGGGCGTGGAGATCGGCGGCGAGACGGTCGGCCTGATCACCTATATGCGGACCGACGGCGTGCAGATGTCGGCCGAGGCGATCCAGGCCATCCGCGGCCATGTCGGCGAGGAATTCGGCCAGAACTACCTGCCGCCGCAGGCCCGCGAATATTCCTCCCGCGCCAAGAACGCCCAGGAGGCGCACGAGGCGATCCGCCCGACCGACGTGCAGCGCACCCCGATGCAGGTGGCACGCTACCTGAACCCGGACCAGCGCCGTCTCTACGACCTGGTCTGGAAGCGCGCCGTGGCCAGCCAGATGGCCTCGGCGGAGCTGGACCAGACCACGGTGGAGATCGCCGAGGGCACGGGCCGGACGAAGCTGCGCGCCACCGGCTCGGTGATCGCCTTCGACGGCTTCCTGAAGCTGTACCGCGAGGATGTGGACGACGCCCCCGCCGCCGCCCTCGGCGATGAGGATGGCCGCGTGCTGCCGCCGATGGCGGAGCGGGACGCGCTGAAGCGCGGTGAGGTCACGCCGGAGCAGCATTTCACCCAGCCGCCGCCGCGCTATTCCGAGGCTTCCCTGGTGAAGAAGATGGAGGAGCTCGGCATCGGCCGCCCCTCCACCTATGCCTCCATCCTGCAGACGCTGCAGGACCGCAGCTATGTGAAGCTGGAGAAGCGCCGCTTCCAGCCGGAGGATCGCGGCCGCCTCGTCACCGCCTTCCTGGTGGCCTTCTTCGAGCGCTACGTGGACACCAACTTCACCGCCGCGCTGGAGGAGAAGCTCGACGACATCAGCGGCGGCCGCGCCGACTGGCGGGAGGTCATGGCCGAGTTCTGGGACGCCTTCTCCAAGGCCGTGGCCGCGACCAAGGACCTCAAGATCAGCGACGTGATCGACGCGCTGGACGAGGATCTGGGGCCGCACTTCTTCCCGCCGGCCGACGACGGCAAGGACCCGCGCGAATGCCCGAACTGCCATACCGGGCGGCTCGGGCTGCGGCTGGGCAAGACGGGCGCCTTCATCGGCTGCTCCAACTACCCGGAATGCCGCTACACCCGCCCGCTGATCGCCCCCGGCGCCGAGGGCGACGAGGCGGCGGGCTTCGCCGACGGCGTGCGTGAGCTGGGCACGAGCCCGGACGGGCTGCCGGTTACCATGCGGCGCGGACCCTATGGCATCTATGTCCAGCTCGGCGAGCCGGGGGTGGACGAGAAGGGCAAGCCGACCAAGCCGCGCCGCGCCAGCCTGACCCGGGGCATGGAACCGGAAGGGGTGACGCTGGAACGCGCCCTCGCCCTGCTGTCCATGCCGCGCATCGTCGGGGTGCATCCCGAGACGGGCGAGGAGATCACCGCCCATCTCGGACGTTTCGGCCCCTATCTGACCATGGGCACGCTGTCCAAGTCGCTCGACAAGGACGATGACGTGCTGACCATCGGCCTGAACCGGGCCGTGGCGCTGCTGGCCGACGCCAAGCCACGTTCCGTGGTGCTGGGCGAGCACCCGAAGGACGGCGTGCCGGTCGAGATCCGCCGCGGCCGCTTCGGCCCCTATGCCCAGCATGGCCAGATCGTGGCCAGCCTGCCCCGCAACGTCCAGGCGGAGGATTTCACCCTGGAACAGGCGGTGGCGCTGCTGGCCGAGAAGGGCAAGCCGCTTCCCGCCAAGGGAGGCAAGGGCGGAGCCAAAGGCAAGGCCAAGGCCGGGGCGAAGAAGGCGGCCGCGAAACCCGCCGCCGGCGACGGGGAGGCGAAGCCCGCCGCCAAGGCCCCCGCCACGAAGAAGGCCGCGCCGCGCAAGGCGGCCGGCAAGACGGTGGCCAAGGCCGCCGCCGGCAAGCCCACGGCCAAGCCGGCGGCGCGCAAGACCGCCAAGGTCTGAGCGGACGTCGTCGCGATGGCACGCCGCATCGCGGGCACTCCCGGCCGGCCGGGTCTTCGCGTGAAGCTGCGCCGTGGCGCCGGCCCCCAGGCCAGCGCCCGCCGTCGCGCTGCCGCCGAGCCCGAGGCCCCGGCCAGCCTGCCGACGCGGGAGGAGCTGCGCGCCTTCCTGCGTGCCGCTGGCGGCACGGTGGGCAAGAGCCAGATCGTGCGGCATTTCGGCCTGGGCGTGGAGCACCGGCCGGCCCTGCGCGCCCTGCTGAAGGAGCTGCGGGCCGAGGGCAGCGCCGCGCCTTCCGGCCGCCGCTCCTTCCGCCATGCCGCCAACCTGCCGGAAACCGCGATCGTCGAGGTCTTCGGCACCGACCCGGATGGCGATCCCCTCGCCCGCCCGGTGAACTGGGAGAACGGCCGCCCGCCGCTGATCTACATGCGCCCCGAACCGAAGGGGCAGCCGGCCCTGGCGCCGGGCGACCGGGTGCTGGCGCGGCTGAAGCCGGCGGGGCGCGAGAAATACGAGGGCCGCACGATCCGCCGCCTCGCGGAACAGGGTTCCTCCCGCGTGCTGGGCATGTTCGAGAAAGGCCTGGTCCGCCCGGTGGACCGGCGCATCCGGGCCGACTGGCGCGTGCCGCCCGGCGAGGAGAACGGCGCCGGGGATGGCGACCTCGTCCTGGCGGAACCCCTCCCCGGCCACGGGCTGGGCCTGCGTCCCGTGCGGGTGCTGGAGCGGCTGGGCAGGATAGGCGAGCCCCGCTCGGTCTCGCTGGTCTGCATCCATGCCCATGGCATCCCCGACGCCTTCGACGGCGAGGCGCTGCGCCAGGCCGAGCGTGCCCGCGGCGTCGGGCCGGAGGGGCGCGAGGACCTGCGCGACCTGCCGCTGGTCACCATCGATGGCGAGGACGCGCGGGACTTCGACGATGCTGTCCATGCCGAAGGCGATGGCAAGGGCTGGCAGGTGACGGTCGCCATCGCCGATGTCGCGCATTACGTCCGCCCCGGCTCGGCGCTGGACCGGGAGGCGCGGCGGCGCGGCAACAGCGTCTATTTCCCCGACCGGGTCGTGCCGATGCTGCCGGAGGCGCTCAGCAACGGCTGGTGCTCCCTGCGCCCGGACGAGGATCGCGGCTGCCTTTTCGTGCGGATGCATTTCGACGCAGAGGGGCGGAAGCAGTCGCACCGCTTCGGGCGCGGCCTCATGCGCTCCACCGCCCGGCTGACCTATGAGGCGGTGCAGTCGGCGCACGAGGCCGGCGAGGCGCGGTTCGACGAGCTCTACGGCGCCTACCGCGCCCTGCTGGGCGCGCGGGAGAAGCGCGGCACGCTGGACCTCGACCTGCCGGAACGGAAGGTGGAGCTGAGCCCCGAGGGCAAGGTGCTGGCGGTGCGGCCGCGCGCCCGACTCGACAGCCACCGGCTGATCGAGGAATTCATGGTCGCCGCCAATGTCTGCGCGGCGGAGGAGCTGGAGCGGCTGCACCAGCCCTGCATGTACCGGGTCCATGACCGCCCCTCCGACCTGAAGATGGAAGGGCTGCGGCAGTTCCTGGACACGTTCGGCCTGTCCCTGCCGCCCGGCAACGAGTTGCGCCCACGGGACTTCGCGCAACTGCTGGAACAGGTGAAGGACCGTCCCGAGGAGCGGCTCGTGCATGAAACGGTGCTGCGGGCCCAGTCCCAGGCGGAATACGCGCCGGACAACATCGGCCATTTCGGCCTCGCCTTGCGCCGCTATGCACATTTCACGAGTCCGATCCGCCGTTACGCAGACCTTCTGGTCCATCGCGCCCTGATCGCCGGCCTGCGCCTCGGCCCGGACGGTTTGACAAGCGAGGAAGCCCAGGGGTTTACCGAAACCGGCGAAGACATCACGCGAACCGAGCGCCGCGCCGCGCAGGCGGAACGCGACGCGGTGGACCGCTATCTCGCCGCCTATATGGCGGACCATGTCGGTGCTACTTTCCCCGCACGGGTTTCCGGGGTGACACGCTTCGGTCTCTTCGTCACGCTGGACACCAATGGCGCGAGCGGAATCGTTCCGATTCGCGTCTTGCCGGATGACCGATGGGAACACGAGGAAGGCGCGCAGCGCTTGGTGGGCCGTCATACGGGCCTCGCCTTCTCGTTGGGACAGCCGGTCGAGGTTCGCCTGGCCGAGGCCATGCCCCTGACCGGCAGCCTGACATTCGATCTCCTGCAAGGCGACCCGCGCGTGGGTCGCAAGGCGGGCGTGAAGCGCCCTGCCGCTGGCAGGGCCCGTTCCGGCGCTTCGTCGCGGCAGCGCTGATCCTGCTTGTTCCGGCCCTGCTCCTGGGGGCTGGGCCGGCACGCGCGCAGACCTACCCGGCCCCGCTGATCGAGACCACGCTCCAGGCGGGTTTCGAGGCGATCGCCGAGCGGCATCTCGATCCCGTGACGCCGCCCGACCTCGCGCTCTGGGCGCTGCGCGGGCTGACTGCCCTGGAGCCGGGCTTCGACGTGGAGGCGCGCGACGGCGTGCTGCGCGTCTCGCTGCTGGGGCGGAGCCTGGCGCAGCGCGCCACGCCGAACACCTTGGCCGAGGCCGCCACCGCCCTGTCCTGGCTCTATGGCGCGGCCTGGGGGGTTTCCCCCACCCTGCGGCGGGCCGGGGCGGACGCGCTGCTGCAGGCCAGTTTCGACGAGGTGTTCAACCACCTGGACCCCTACAGCCGCTATGTCTCGCCCACCACCGCCGACAGCGACCGCGACCGGCGCATGGGCACGGCGGGGCTGGGGCTGCAGGTCGAGGGCGGGCCGCGCGGCGCCACGGTGCTCGCGGTGATGCCCGACAGCCCCGCCGAGGCGGCCGGGCTGCAGCCGGGGGACGTGCTGCTGAGCCTAAACGGCATCTCCATGGCCCGGCAGACGCCGGACCGGCTGGCCGCGCTGCTGGAAGGGCCGCTGGGCTCGCGCGCCCGCCTGCGCATCCAGCGCGGCCGCGGCCACCGCAACATCGTCCTGCGGCGGGAGGTCGTGCCGCCGCAGACCGTCCGCACCGCGCGGCAGGGCGACGTGCTGGTGCTGCGGATCACCGCCTTTTCCTCCGACACGGCGGACCAGCTCGGCGAGGCGCTGCTGATGGCCTTCGACCATCCCGCCACCCCGGCACCGCGGAGCCTGGTGCTGGACCTGCGGGGCAACCGGGGCGGCTTCCTGCGTGAGGCGATCCGGGTGGTGGACAACATCCTGTCCGCCGGCATCGTCGCCCGCACCGACGGCCGGCACCCGGATGCGCGCCGCGTCTGGCACGCGGCGGGAATGGACCTGACGCAGGGGCGGCCGATCGCCATCCTGGTCGATGGCCGCACCGCCTCCTCGGCCGAGATCGTGACCGCGGCCCTGTCCGACAACGGCCGGGCGGCGGTGGTGGGCAGCGCCACGATGGGCAAGGGACTGATCCAGATCCTGGTGCCCCTGCCCAACGAGGGCGAGCTCTCGCTTTCCTGGTCCCGCATCCTGGCGCCGGACGGTTGGCCGTTGCAGTCGCTGGGCGTGCTGCCTTCCCTCTGCACCAGCCTGGGCGCGGACGGCGCCACCCGGGGCCTGGAGCGCCTGGCCCAGGGCGACGCCCCCATGGGCGCGGTACTGCGGCGCCAGCGCCAGGCACGGGTGCCGGTGCTGCCGAGCGAGATCACCGCCCTCCGCAGCGCCTGCCCCCCCGCCGAAGGCCGCGACGGCGACCTCCAGGCCGCGGTTACGCTGCTGTCGAATCCCGAGGCCTATCGCACCGCCACGGCGAAGTGACGGGGCGGCCGGATGGCAACCATGCCGGCGGCTCGCCCAGGTGGGCCTCCGGCATGGGTGCCATCCGGCCGGTGAGGGTTGTTTCCGCGAGAGAAAGCTTGACGCAGCGGGCGCGGTGACTAGGTTGCGCCGTTCAACGGCCGGGGCTCAGTGCGCAGGCCTGTTTACGGAATCAGACCATGGCCAAGTCCAACACGATCCAGATCAAGCTCCTCAGCACCGCCGAGACCGGCTACTTCTACGTGACGAAGAAGAACACCCGGAATGCCCAGGGCAAGCTGGAGCTGAAGAAGTACGACCCGGTGGCGCGCAAGCACGTCGTCTTCCGCGAAGCCAAGATCAAGTAATCGCGCCGCGTCCCGGCACCATGCCGGGACGCCACCCTTCCTGCTCCCCCATGGCCGGGGCTGGAAGGCCGTTGCCGATCCATTCGCCATGACAGAGAGCCCGACCGGTCCCCGGCCGGGCTTTTCGCGTCCGGAAGGGATGCCCGGATGTCCGGGCAGGCGGCTCAGGCTGCCGCGCCGGTTCCGCTGCGCGCGATTTCCAGCCGGTTCCGGCCGGCGGCCTTGGCGCGGTAGAGCGCCTCGTCGGCCGAGGCCAGGAGATCGTCCAGCAGGATGCTGTCTCCGCCGCTGGCGCCGCCGATGCTGATGGTCACCCGGACCGGGCCGGAAGGCAGCCAGACCGGCTCCTCGCCCACCGCCAGGCGCAGGCGTTCCGCCACATTCGCCACGTCGGCCGGGGAGCGGCTGGCCATGATGACCAGGAACTCCTCGCCGCCATAGCGCGCCACGATGTCGGAGGAGCGGAGGTTGCTCCGCAGCCGCTGGGCGACCTCGCGCAGCACCACGTCGCCGCCGGCATGGCCGAAGGTGTCGTTCACGCGCTTGAAGTGGTCCACGTCCAGCAGCAGCACCGAAGCACCACCGGAACGTAGCATCGCCTCCAGGTGGCGGGAGGCATAGAGCCTGTTCCGCAGGCCGGTCAGGCTGTCCGTGACCGCCGCCTCCAGCGTGCGCTGGAGATCCTCGCGCAGCCGGTCCTGGTAGAGCTTGCGGCGGATCTGGTTGCGCGCCCGGGCCCGCAACTCGTTGCGGTCCACCGGGCGCAGCACGTGGTCGTTGGCGCCGAGGTCGAAACCCCGGAGCACGAGCTGCCGCTGCGCCGGATCGGCGACCAGCAGCACCGGCAGGTCGCGCGTGCCGGATTGCGCCCGGAGCCGGGAGGCGAACCGCAGCCCATCGCCGGCATCGAAGGAAAGGCTCAGCACGGCCAGCTCGAACTCGCCCGACATCAGCGCGTTCCAGGCCGCACCGCGGTCGGTGGCCACGAAGCAGACCACGCCGTCCTCGGCCAGCGCCTCCTCCAGGAAGCGCGATTCCTCGCGGTCCTCGGTGACGATGAGGGCGCGCGTGCCGATCATGCTGCTCAGCGCGCGCAGCCCGCCGCTCATGCCGAGGTCGCCGGTGCTCTCGGAGCGGATGTGGAAGGCGTCCAGCACCTGCTTGGTACGCAGCAGGGCGCGCAGCCGCGCAAAGAGCGTGGCATGGTCCACCGGCTTGGAAAGGAAATCGTCGGCGCCGGCCTCCAGGCCGCGGATGCGCTCGCTCTGGTCCGTCAGGGCGGTGATCATGACCACCGGGATGTGCCCGGTCTGCTTCTGTGCCTTCAGGCGGCGGCAGACCTCGTAGCCGTCCATCCCCGGCATCATCACGTCCAGCAGGATGACGTCGGGCGCCCATTCCTCGGCGAGGCGGATGGCCGCCGGGCCGGAGCTGGCAGAGGCGACCTCGTAGTATTCGGCCCGAAGGCGGGCTTCCAGCAGATGGATGTTCGTCGCGATGTCATCCACCACCAGGATGCGGGCGCTCACGCCGGATGATCCTCCGCCTTTGGCACGGCGTCCTGGCCGGCACCGGGAGAACCGGGCGGCGTGACGCGACCGGCCTCTTCTGGCCGGGTACGAAGACCGGAAAAAGGACAAAGCGTGGCGATTTTATATCACTCCCCCTGTCCCGTGAGCGACCTTCGTGGCTGAAGCACCAATGCCCCCGCCGCGCCGGTTACGCAACCTCCGCGTGAACTCCGCACGACTCTTGCCATGGGCTTTCGGGCCATCTCCACGCCGCCGGGCGAGGCGCCGTAGCGACGCTCTTCACATATCGCACATGCGTGACCCCCGCGAGCGAAATGATTGTGCAGGGCAGCATTCCCGCACAGCCGTGGCCCGGAGGGCACTTACCGGCCACGGCCGTGCGGGCAGCGCGGGAATCAGCGCGGGGCGAACTGGGTCTTGCCGAACATGTTCTCGCGCTCCGCATCGGTGATCGCCCCCTGCCGCGAGCGGTCCGCCAGCACGGCGACGCCGCGCTGGACGGCCGGGCGGGCGGCGATGGCGTCGTGCCAGCGGAGAACCGAGGGATAGTCTGACAGGTCGATGCCACGCCGGTCCGGGTTCCGGATCCATGGGAAGGTGGCGATGTCGGCAATGGAGTACCCGGACCCGGCCAGCCATTCGGATTCCGCCAGGCGCTTCTCCAGCACCCCATGCAGCCGCCGGACCTCGTTGCCGTAGCGTTCGACGGCATAGGGGATGCGTTCAGGGGCATAGGCGGCGAAGTGGTTGTACTGGCCGAACATCGGCCCGACGCCGCCCATCTGGAACATCAGCCATTGCAGCGCCTTGAGCCGCTCCACCGGATCGGTGGGGATCAGGCGCCCGGCCTTCTCGGCCAGGTAGATCAGGATGGCGCCGCTTTCGAAGAGCTGCAGCGGCTTTCCGCCCGGCCCATCCGGATCGACGATGGCGGGGATGCGATGGTTCGGCGTGATGGCCAGGAACTCCGGGCGGAACTGCTCGCCCGCCCCTATGTTCACCGGCACCACGCGATAGGGCAGGCCCAGCTCCTCGAGCGCGATATGGACCTTGTGGCCATTGGGTGTGGGCCAGCTCCAGACTTCGATCATGCCATGCTTCCTCGGCTGCCGAGGGGCCGGAATTGGGGAGGCCGGGAGTGATCGGCAAGCCGCAAACCAGTGGTTGCGAATTCCTTCGGAACAAACCACCATCGCGGGAAATTGTCTGGAGTACCCCGGGAATGGTGGCTTGGCAGCCCGAGAACGCGGAAGCCTTCCTTGGCAAGGATGGCCTGATCGACACGCACCGTCTTCTGGACGCGACCGCCGAGGCGGAGCGGCTGGCGCGGCTGGACAGCCAGCATGAAGGCATCCCGGTCAGCGATCCACGGTTCCACATGCCCTTCTCCGACCCGGCGACGGTGCGGGAGGTGCTGCCGCAGCTGACGGTGGCCTTCCACCTCCTCCAGGCCGAGCCCGGCCACCGCGTGCTGGATCTCGGCTGCGGCCATGGCTGGCTGTCGCGGCTGCTGGCGCAGCAAGGGCTGGAGGTGCAGGCGGTCGATCCTTCCGCCACCGCGATCGGCAAGGCGAAGGCCTTCGCCTCGGTCCATCTGCCCCAGCTCGCGTCGCGGCTGAAGACGGGCGTGCTGGAGAAGGGCCGCATCCCCCTCCCCGATGCCTCGGTGGACCGGATCATCGCCTTCCACAGCCTGCACCGGCTCGGGGATCTCGCCGCGCTGCTGCCGGAGATGCAGCGCGTGCTGGCCGAGGGCGGCCGCGCCGTGATCATGACCGCGGCGCCCGGCCAGTCCCGTTCCCCGGCCGCGCAGGCGCGGATGCGGGCCACCGGCATCGCCGAGCCGGAGACGGACCCCGCCGGAATCCAGGCCGCGGCGGCGGCGGCGGGCTTCGCGCGCTGCGAGTTCGGGCTGGCGACGCGCCAGCCCGCCGTGATGGGCGCCACGGCCTATACGGCCGAGTTGGAGCGCGTGTCGCACCGTGACGCGCCGGGCGCGGCCCCCTCCCCGGCCATGCTGGCGCAGGGCGTCGCGGAGCTGGATTCCTGGCTCCGTCACGACTGCTGCATCGTCCTCAGCCGCACGGGCGAGGCGCCGGACAGCCGCGAGATCCCGCCCCTGGCCAAGCGCAAGGCGCCGATCGCCGAGATCGCGGTCCTGTCGGGCACGGCGACCAAGCAGAAGCTGTCGCTCACCGTGGCGATCCGCAATCTCGGCGGCTATCGCTGGCGTCCGGGCGGGACCGGTGCGGGCGGCGTCAACCTCGGCGTGATGCGGCGCCTGGCGGACGGCACGCTGGAGCGCGACTTCCGCCGCGTCCGGCTCAGCGCGCAGGAGATCATGCCCGGCGAGACGGTGCAGATCGTCTTCGAGCTGCCACTGCAGGATGCCCAGGGCTGGAGCATGGACCTGGTCGCCGAGGGCGTGAGCTGGTTCGGTGCCGAGATCGCCCTGGACCGGACCGGCACGGCACTGACGCCAAAGGCCAGTTGACCGGAAGTCTCTTTCCGGTGCGGGCGATTCGCGTTTCGCCGATTTCCGCCGGAGTCGTGGATTGCCCCTGGATTCGTGGACGGAAGATGGCGCAGAATGCATCCGCGGCAATCCACTTGATTCCCGTGAACCCTGCTTCGTGCCGGTTTCCGCGTCCGTTCTGTGGCAGTTCGGCCACAATGCCACAGGACGCCCTTCCGGCATCCCTGCCTCTCATGCTGGTGAATATGCTTCGCGGCTGCGGCGTGCATTTTGAGAGTCGTTCGTCCCCCCGATGAAGGACACTATCTCAATGAAACTCCGTCACGCGTTGCTCGCGACGACCCTCTTCATGGCCCCTGGTGTCGCGATGGCGCAGTCCGCCTGGTGGACGCCGCCGAGCTGGCTGGCCACCCCGGTCGCGCAGCCTGTCACCGGCCTGTACCTGTCCGGCGGCGCCGGCTGGAACCACGCCGACAAGCGCAACGCCACCTCCGATGGCGGCGCCAACGGCTTCTTCGACGCCACGGTGGGCAACCGCCAGGGCTCGTTCAAGTTCAGCGAAGGCTGGGGCGGCCAGGTCGCCGTCGGCTGGGGCTTCGGCAACGGTCTGCGCGCCGAGGTCGAGGGCAACTTCCGCGACAATCCCACCAGCAACGTCGGCGGCTGGTCCAGCCGTGGCGTGGGCAGCACCAGCGGCAACTTCTTCAGCGGCACCGGCCGTATGCGCCAGTACGGCGTGATGGTGAACGGCTACTACGACTTCCAGCTGCCGGCCTGGTTCCCGAACATGCCGATCCCGGTCGTGCCCTATGTCGGCGGTGGCGTGGGCTGGATCTGGACGGATCTGGACAATGTCGGCGGCACGCGGGTGAACAGCGTCGGCCGTCCGGGTGATACGATCACCGTCGACGATACCGCAGGTGCCTTCGGCTACCAGGGCATCGCCGGTCTGGCCTTCCCGATCCCGGCCGTGCCTGGCCTGTCGCTGACGGCCGAGTACCGCTACCTCGGCACGCTGCAGACCAAGTATGACGGCGTCGTGCGCACCGCCTCGGGCCAAGTCCCGACCCGCGGCAAGTTCGAGATCGACGGCGCGAACAACCACTCCGCCATGCTGGGCCTGCGCTACGCGCTGTGGACCCCGCCGGCGCCCGTGGCCGCTCCGCCGGTCGTGCCGCAGGCTCCGCAGGCCGTGGCCCGCACCTACCTCGTGTTCTTCGACTGGGACCGTTACAATCTGACGGACCGCGCCCGGCAGATCATCACCGAGGCGGCGCAGAACGCGCGTAGCACGGGCTCGACCCGCATCGAGGTGGCCGGCCACGCCGACCGCTCCGGTACGCCGCAGTACAACATGGGCCTGTCGCGCCGCCGCGCCGACGCCGTGGCCGCCGAGCTGGTGCGCCAGGGCATCCAGCGCTCGGAGATCACGGTCGAGGCCTTCGGCGAGAGCCGTCCGCTGGTGCCGACCGCCGACGGCGTGCGCGAGCCGCAGAACCGCCGCGTGGAGATCGTCCTGCGCTGATCGCGCAGACGCTCCAGACGTCGCTTCGGGAAGGGGGCCGGTCCGCAAGGACCGGCCCTTCTTCTTTGCGCGCCGTACGCCTGCCCCGGGCCACGTTACGCAACGGCACAAGCCTGCCCGCTGTGCCGGCCGGGGGAAGCTGCTAGTCTCGCTCCCACGAACCCCGCCGCACCGGATGCGTGGGCGGTGGATCGTTGGAAACACCGAGGCATCATCGCCACGACGCCAGACGAGGCCTGCCTCCTTGCCGACGCAGGATCGAAACCCTGAGGACCAAGGCGTGACCACCGGTGCGGCTGAGCCGGAAGCGGACCGGATCCTGTTGGAGATCCTCGACCTCCTGCATGTGGCGCCCGGCGACCGGGAAAACGCATGGCGGCTGCTTGCCCTGGGCAGCCAGGGCGCGGATGGCGCGCCACGCCAGCGCATGGTGGTGCTGCGCGGCTTCGAGCCCGGGAGCCTCACTCTCTGGCTGCACAGCGATGCCCGTGCGGGCAAGGTGGGTGAGATCGCGGCCGATCCGCGCGTCTCCCTGCTGGGCTGGGATGCCGCGCGGCAGTGGCAGCTGCGGCTGGAGGGCGAGGCGCGGCTGCATCGCGGCGACGCCCTGGCCGACCGCGCCTGGGCCGCCATGCCGGAAGGCGAGCGCCGCAGCTACGCGGCCTCCGCCCCGCCTGGAAGCGCCGTGCCCGCCCCTCCCCCGCCGCCCGTCGTCACACCGCAGGCCCGCGCGAATTTCTGTGTCATCACGGTCCGGTTGCGGCAGATGGAGTGGCTTCACCTCGACCCCGAACGACACCGCCGGGCCCGCTTCCGCTTCCTGGGCCAGGGCGTGGAGGCAAGATGGCTGATCCCCTGACCTCTGACCCACAGGCCTCAGAGCCTCCGGCCAGTGCCGCGCCGCCCGGCCGGGAGCGGATCGCCGAAAGCATCCGGCGCCTTGCCATGCAGCGTGGCGCGGAGAAGTCCATCTGTCCCAGCGAGGTCGCCCGCGAGCTGGGTGGTGAATCCTGGCGCGGCCTGATGCGGCCGGTGCGCGACACGGCGATGGAACTGGCTCGCCAGGGCGAGATCGAGGTGCTGCGCAAGGGCAAGCCGGTGGAGCCTGGCGAAGTGCGCGGGGTTATCCGCCTGCGGATCGCCGCGCGCTGACGCCGCCGTTTCCGGCTTTCTTCTCTTTGACATGTTGGAGATCCCGCGATGCGTGACACGCGCGGTGCCCTCAGGGACGCCTGGGCCCTCGCCCGCCCCTTCTGGTTCAGCGAGGAACGCTGGTCCGCCCGGGGCCTCTTGGCGGTGGTGGTCCTGCTGAACCTCGCCCTTGTGGGGATGAACGTGATCCTCACCTTCTGGAACCGTGCCTTCTACAACTCCCTCCAGGACAAGAACTGGGAGGCCTTCTCCCAGCTTCTCTTCCTGGGCCGGCATGATCCGGACGAAGGCTACCTGCCCGGCTTCTGCGTGGTGGCGGCGCTGTTCATCCTGGTGGCAGTGTTCCAGCTCTACCTGCGCCAGCTGCTGCAGATCCGCTGGCGGCGCTGGATGACCGGGCGCATCACCGGGGACTGGCTGCGGGACCGCGCCTATTACCGGATCGCGCTTTCCGACACGGGCACGGACAACCCGGACCAGCGCATTTCCGAGGACGTCAACAGCTTCGTCAGCCAGAACCTGTCGCTGGGCCTGGGGCTGATGAACTCGGTGGTGACGCTGGTCTCCTTCATCGCCGTGCTCTGGAACCTGTCCGATCCGGTGAACGTGCTGGAACTGCCGATCCCCGGCTACCTCGTCTGGGTGGCGCTTCTCTACTCGGCGCTCGGCACCTGGCTGACGCATCTGGTCGGTCGCAGGCTGATCCCCGTGAACTTCCAGCAGCAGAGGCTGGAGGCGGATTTCCGCTATTCGCTGATCCGCGTGCGGGAGAATGCCGAGGGCATCGCCCTGCATCGCGGCGAGGCGGGCGAGGAGCGCAGCCTGGCCGGGCGCTTCGCCGCGGTGGTGGCGAACTGGCGCATGCTGATGACGGTGACGAAGCGGCTGACCTTCTTCACCTCCGCCTTCGGGCAGCTCGCGGTGATCTTCCCCTTCATCGTCGCCGCCCCCGCCTTCTTCGCAGGCCGCATCCCGCTCGGCGCGCTGACCCAGACCTCCTCCGTCTTCGGCCAGGTGCAGGGCGCGATGTCCTGGTTCGTGGACAGCTACGGCCTGCTCGCCGACTGGCGCGCGACGGTGCAGCGTCTCGCCGGCTTCCGGCAGGCCATCGCGATGTCGGAGGCGCGCGCCGACGAGGGGCCGAAGCTCGTCACCGCCACCGGCTCGCATCTCGTGGCGCATGATATCGAGCTGAAGCTGCCCGATGGCCGCGTGCTGGTGGGCGATGCCGACCTGTCCCTGGCGCCGGGCGAGGCGGTGGTGGTCACCGGCGCCTCGGGCAGCGGCAAGTCCACGCTGTTCCGGGCACTGTCGGGCATCTGGCCCTTCGGGCGGGGCCGGGTGGAGGTCCCGGCCGACGCACGCGTGCTCTTCCTGCCGCAGCGGCCCTATATCCCGCTCGGCACGCTGCGCCATGCGGTCTGCTATCCCATGGCGGAAGGCGAGTTCAGCAAGGAGCAGGTGCTGGACGCGCTGAACAGCGCCGGGCTGGACGGATTCATCCCGCAGATGGACGAGAGCGATGCCTGGGAGCGGCGCCTTTCGGGTGGCGAGCAGCAGCGCCTGGCTTTGGCCCGTGCCTTTCTGCAGAAGCCCGACTGGCTCTTCCTCGATGAGGCGACCGCCAATCTCGATCCGGAATCGGAGGAGGTGCTCTATGCCCGGCTGCGGGAGAAGCTGCCGGGGACCGGCATCGTCTCCATCGCCCATCGCCCGGCGGTGGCGCGCTTCCATGACCGGGGGCTGCGCCTGGGCGGCGGCCAGCTTGCCCCGGTCGCGTCCGCCGGGGCCTGAACATGCGAAGGGCCGGAGGAACGTCCTCCGGCCCTTCGGCGGCTTCCGCCACGCGGGGTGGCGCAGGCCACCCCCGGCGCCGGCGGGATCGCCCCGCCGGCAAGGGGCCTCAGTGATCGCCGTCCTGGTTCTGGTCCGGCGCCGCGTCGCTGTTGAGCATCGTGTAGCGGTCCTCGCCGATCTTCCCCATCAGCGTGAACTGGGCGTGCAGGAAGTCCGCATGGTGTTCCTCGTCGGCGAGGATCTTCACCAGCAGGTCACGCGAGATGAAGTCGCGCACGCTCTCGCAATAGGCGATGCCCTCGCGGAGATCGTTGATCGCCTTCTCCTCGAGCTTCGCATCGCATTCCAGGATTTCCTTCACGGACTGACCGATCAGGACCTGGTTCAGCCGCTGCACGTTCGGCAACCCGTCGAGGAACAGGATGCGGTGGATGAGGTCATCCGCGTGTCGCATCTCCTCGATGGATTCCTTGTACTCGTGCCGGCCGAGCTTGGTGACACCCCAATGGTTCAGCATGCGGGCGTGCAGGAAGTACTGGTTGATCGCCGTCAGCTCGTTGGTGAGCTGCGTGTTCAGGTGCTCGATGACCTTGGGGTCGCCGTAAGCGGACATGGTCTGTCTCCCGTCTCGTCTGAGGCGACGAGAAGACAGAAAGCCCACTAAGCGTCAAGTCATTGATTTTCAACGACTCTGAGAGTGAGAAACAGTTTCAGCGAGTGGCGCGCGCCTGAACCTGTCCCGGCTGTTCCCGCATCATGGCCAGAATCATGCGCGTACAGGTGCCACACTGCGCTTTGCAGCCGCACTTTGAATAGATCTCGCAACAGCGGCTGGCGCCGGATGCGATGGCATCCCTGACCTGCGTGTCGGTGATTCCGTTGCAGAGGCAAACATACATGCGGATGTCGCGTCCGTGCGATGACGCGGCCGCTATCGCATCCCCACCGATTCGATGCAAGTCATTATTAGTTTCTTTCGCAACCTATTCCTCCTCCGCCCCGCCACCGGTCATGCGGG
This sequence comes from Roseomonas sp. FDAARGOS_362, assembly GCF_002754815.1. Lineage (GTDB taxonomy): Bacteria > Pseudomonadota > Alphaproteobacteria > Acetobacterales > Acetobacteraceae > Roseomonas > Roseomonas mucosa. The sequence goes on from NZ_CP024588.1 coordinate 1,034,205, forward strand.
TGCGTGGCCGAGGCGCCTGCCATGGGTATTCCGGCGTGGGTGCAGGCGCAGTCGTCCTCTTAGTCCTGCCTTTCGGGGCTTTGGGCGGGTCGCCGTAGCAGAGCACGCGGACCACGGAGCGAGCGGTTTCTTCCATAAGGTCGGCGAGATTGCGTGGCTGGCTGGCCGCATCGGCGAAACCGGATGCCTCGGTCAGTGGCAGATCGTAATCGCGCAAGAAGCGCCGCAGAAGCCGTGGCGCGATGGCCAGGTTGACGTTCTGCGGCATGGTCCCGTTCCGCAGCAGTGATAGAACGGCATCGACCTGCCCCACGGGCATGCCAACGACCCTGCCCGACATATCCAGCAGGGCCCCACCACTGTTACCCGGTTGGGTCGGCGAGGTGTACTGGATCCAGCCATCATTCTCGCCCACGCCAATGGCGCTGACATTGCCGCCGGTCACCGTGGGCTCCCGTGTCTTCACGTTCATGCCCGGGAAGCCCATGGCCGCCACCGGGGTGCCTGGGCGAACATCCGTGGCGATCGCCAGCGATGGCCGGTTCAGCCCTGGCACATCGACCAGGGCGAGGTCGAGTTCCTCGTTGCGTCCGCGCAGCTTGGCACCAGCCAGTTCCGCCAACCCGGCCTGGACCGAAACCTGTCGGCAGCCATTCACCACATGCCAGTTGGTGACGATGAGATGCGACGCCACGGCGAAGCCACTTCCGGATTTCCGGAGCGTGCTTCCGCCTGCCGTCCCGGCGACGGCATAGCGATAGGCGGGCCGCGACGGCAGCGGGCTCTCGTCCCGCCCGACGTCAGACATGAATTCCTCCCCCGACGCCTCCTTCGACGGCCGGGGACGTGCCGGTTTCGGCACCAGCGGCGGCACGGGCGCCGCCTCGACAGGGCGGGCCGCCCATTGCCGGGCTCGCGTGAAGCTCTCGGACGAGAGTTGGCGTTCGAAACCCGCTAGGCTGGGCTGAATGGTGAAGGGCCCGCGATGCTGGCTCTCGCGCAGGATCGCCCAACGCGCCGCTTCGATGGGATCGGCCTCCATGCCGCGCCCCAGCAGCGCCGCGACCATCAGGCAACCCTGTGCGCGAAGCTGGCCACGGCTCGCACCATAGCGCCACCACGCCACAGCACGGGCCTCGTCGCGTTCCGTGCCGTAGCCACTGGCATGGGCGCTGCCGGCTTCCCCGGCGGCATGCGGATGGCCGGCCAGGGCGGCTTGCTCCAGGTAGTAAAGCGCCTCCGCCGCCGTTTCGTCCTCGTCCCGGCTTTCCAGCAGGATCTGGGCAAGGCCGTACATGGCTTCCGGGTCGCGATCGCGTGCCCGCTGCCGCAACGTGGCCTCCGCCACGCGGGGACGCGCCACAAGGCGGGATGGCGGGCGATGGCAGCCGGAAGCCAGCGCATCCGCCGTCAGGCTGCCCAGCCGATCCGGCGCCGCTGCCTCCAGGGGACCAGCCAAGCCCAGAAGCGCGGCGCCGGAGAGCAGAAGGAGACAGCGCAGCATGTCGATTCCTCAACCAAAGGTTGAGCAAATGTAGCGACACGGAAATGTTACGAGAAGTAATCCGGCACCAGAAGGACGGGCGAGTTTATTTTGTCCAGGCGGGGGACAGCCTCACCCCCGGCCGCAGGTCGCCAGCACGTCCAGCACGTCCTCGCCGTAACGCTCCAGCTTGCTGGCCCCGACGCCGGGAACGGTGGCCAGTTCGTCCAGGTCCGTGGGCTTCTGCGCCGCGATCTCGCTCAGCGTGCGGTCGCTGAAGATCATGTAGGCGGGCAGCGCCTGGCGCTGGGCCTCGTCCCGCCGCCAGGAGCGCAGCGCCTCGAAGACCGGATCGCCGGAGGCGGCGGGTGCTTCGCGCCGGCGCGGGCCGCCACGGGCGGAGACGCGCGGCAGGGCGGCGTCCTCCCGCAGCATGACCTTCTCCTGCCCCTTCAGGATGGGGCGGGCCGCCTCGGTCGGGCGGTACTCGCCGTGGTTCTCCACCGCCACGTCCAGCGCGCCGCGCGCCACGAGCTGGCGGGCGATGCTGCGCCAATGCTGCGGCGAGACGTCGCGGCCCACCCCGAAGGTGGGGAGCTGGTCGTGTCCGAACTGGAGGACCTTCTCCGTCTTTTCGCCACGCAGCACGTCCACCAGATGGCCCAGGCCGAAGCGGCTGCCGGTGCGGACCACGGCGGAAAGCAGCTTCTGCGCCGCCACGGTCCCGTCGCGCAGGCTGGGCGGACGCAGGCAGGCGTCGCAATTGCCGCAGTCCTGCTCCAGGTCCTCGCCGAAGCAGCGCAGCAGGATGCGGCGGCGGCAGGTCGGGCTCTCGGCGATGGCGACCATGCGGTTCAGCCGCTCGCGCTCGATGCGCTTCTGCTCGTCCGAGGCCGGGCTGTCCTCCAGCCGGTGCCGCGCCCAGACGATGTCCTCCGCCCCGTGCAGCAGCAGGGCGCGGGCCGGCAGCCCGTCGCGCCCGGCGCGGCCGATCTCCTGGTACCAGCTCTCCGGGCTGGCCGGCAGCGCGGCATGGGCGACCCAGCGCACATCGGGCCGGTCGATGCCCATGCCGAAGGCGACGGTCGCCGCCATCACCACCGCGTCGCCGCTGGCGAAGCGCTTGTGCGCGGCGCGCTTGTCGGCGGCCTCCATCCCCGCATGGAAGGAGATGGCGTCGTGCCCGTTCTCGCGCAGCCAGCCGGCGGTCTGCTCGGCGCCCTTGCGGGTGGCGCAATAGACGATGCCGGCGCCCCGCCCGTCCGAGGCCTCCCGCGCGAAGGCCAGGATCTGCCGCCGGGCGCTTTCGCGCGGCGCGGCCTCGATGCGGATGTTGGGGCGGTCGAAGCCGCCGCGGAAGACCGGATCCTCCGTCAGGCTCAGGCGCTCGCGGATATCCTCCACCGTCCGCGCATCGGCGGTGGCGGTGAGCGCGATGCGCGGCACCTCGGGAAAAAGGCGCGCCAGCACGTCGAGGCCGCGGTAGTCGGGACGGAAGTGATGCCCCCACTGGCTAACGCAATGCGCCTCGTCGATGGCGAAGAGGGCGAGCTCGGTGCGGCCCAGCCGCTCCAGCGTCGATTCGAGGTTCAGCCGCTCGGGCGAGACGTAGAGCAGCTTGAGCGCGCCGCGCGACAGGTCGCGGAACAGGTTGCCGCGCTCGCCCTCCTCCATCTCGGAATGCAGCGCGGCGGCCGCCACGCCCGCCTGGCGGAGGGCCGAGACCTGGTCCTCCATCAGCGCGATCAGCGGCGAGACCACCACGCCCAGGCCGGGGCGGCAGAGGGCGGGGACCTGGTAGCACAGGCTCTTGCCGCCACCCGTCGGCATCAGCACCAGGCCGGAGCCGCCCGCCACGATGTGGTGGACGATCTCCTCCTGGCGCCCACGGAATTCCTTGTGGCCGAAGACGTCGTTCAGGACCTTGCGGGGGCCGTCGGCCTCCTGCCCGGTCCCTCGGTCGGTCAGGCGGTCACGCAGAAATCCAAGCATCAGTTTCCGATCTTGATCTCCACCCGCCGGCTCTCGACGGGGGCACGCTCGTAGGGGACCGCGCCGAGTGGCAGGACGGTAATGCGCGACGCATCCACCTTGTTCGCACGCAGTTGCGCCGCCACGGCCTCGGCCCGGCGCTGGCTCAGCTCCCGGTTGCCGCCCGGCACGGGGGTCGGCTCGGGATTGGCGAAGCCCAGGACGCTGACCTTGGTTTCAGGATAGCGGTTGGCGATGTCGGCCGCCTCGGCGATCAGGCCCTTGGCCGCATCGTCGAGCGTCGCGTCGTCACGCTCGAAGAAGACGACGCGGGCCTGGGGCGTGCCCATCCTCGGGCTGGCGCAGGCCGCCAGCAGGGGCAGGGCCGCAAGGGAGGCAAGCAGGAAAAACCGGCGCATCGGCGCGCGTCTCCGGGACAATGTGACAGCGCGTGCCATGCGATGCCCCTTCCGCCCCGTCAACGGGCCAGGGCGGCTTCGCGGCCACCGCGCGCACCCGCCTGATTCATTGTGATCAGCCAGCCGCATGGAAGGCCCGCCCGCCGGCCAGGCGCAGCACCCGCGTCGGGCGCTCCACCCCGGTCAGGCGATGCGCGATCAGCAGCACCGTGCGCCCGGCGGCGGCCTCGTCCAGGGTTTCCAGGAAGGCGCGCTCGGCGGTGACGTCGAGGCCGGCGGCGGGCTCGTCCAGGATCAGCACCGGCGCCGGGGAGAGCAGCGCCCGGGCCAGGGCCAGCCGCCGCGCCTGCCCGCCCGAGAAGCGCGCTCCCGCCTCCCCGCAGCGCGTCTCCAGCCCGTCCGGCAAGGCGCGGACCAGATCACCGATCCGGGCGCGGTCGAGCGCCTGCCAGAGCGCGGCCTCCTCCGCTTCCGGCAGGGCGAGGCGGAGATTGGCGGCGATCGTGTCGTCGAAGAGCCGGGCATCCTGGGTCAGGCAGGTGACGCGGCGGCGCAGGTCGTGGGCGGCGAGGCTGGCGATCTCCACACCCCCCAGGGTGATGCTGCCGGATTGCGGCCGGGCGAGGCCCAGCAGCAGCGCCGCCACGGTGGACTTGCCGGCGCCGGAGGGGCCGAGCAGCACCACCCGCGCCCCTTCCGGGATCTCCAGCGAGAAGCCGTCCAGCACCGGTTCCCGCCCCGCCTCCCAGCCGAAACGGATGTCGCGCATGCGGATGGCATGGCCCGGCGGCAGCGGCGCCGGCACGGCCGGGTCGGGCGCCGGGACCGGGGCATCGGCGGCCTCCAGCAGGCGGCGCGCGGCGGCCCCGGCCCCCGCCAGGGCGAGGCCGGCGCGCGGCAGCGCGGCGAGGCTCTCGGCGGCGGCGAGGGCGAGGAACAGGGCCGGCACCGCCAGCACCGCCGCCGAGGCTCCGCCCGCGAGACCCCAGGCCAGGGCGCCGAGCAGCGCAGCCTGGGCCAGCAGCGCCCCGGCGGCCCCGCCCAGCGTGCCGATGCGCGAGGCGCGGCCCTCGGCCAGGGACTGGGCCACACCCGCCTCGGCCAGGCGCGCCCCGGCCCGGGCCTCGCCATTGTTGGACAGCACGTCCTCCAGCCCCAGCAGCGGCTCCACGGCGCGGGCGCGGAGGGCACCCCGCGCCTCCGCCACCGCGGCGGAACGGCGCGCCGCCAGCGGGGCGAGGATCGGCGGCAGCAGCAGGGCCAGGGCCAGCGGCAGGGCCACCACGGCCATCAGCCCGGGCGAGGCCCAGCCCAGCAGGGCGGCGATGGCCAGCACCGTGGCCGTGGCCGCCGCCATCGGCGCCAGGGCACGGAGGTAGAGTCCGTCCAGCGCCTCCACATCGGAAACCAGCCGGCCCAGCAGGTCGCCGGCGCGGTGCAGCCCGATCCCTGTTGGAAGGCGCTCCGCCAGCCGGCGGAAGAACCAGACGCGGGTATCGGCCAGGGCGCGGAAGGTGGCGGCATGGGTGGTCATCCGCTCCAGCCAGCGCAGCACGGGGCGCAGCAGGATCAGTGGCCGCAGCAGCAGCAGCGCGCCCGCGGCGGCGGCCATGGCGCCGTGCCGCAGCCCCTGCGACACGCCGTGCCCGGCCAGGGACAGCAGGGCGACGCCGGACAGGGCGGCGAGGCAGGCGACCAGCGCGCCCAGCGCCAGCGCGGTCCGGTGCGCCCGCCACAGACCCAGGATGCGGGCGAGGTCACGCCACATGGTCGGCCTCCCTGCCCCGGCGCGCCTGGCCGGTCACATGCCCTTCCTCCAGGGTCAGGACCCGGGCTGGGAAGCGCTGGCGCAGCAGGGAGGAATGGCTGGCGATCACCGCCGTCCGCCCGGCGCAGAGGCGTCGCAGCCCGTCCAGCACCTCGGCCTCGGTGCCGGGATCCAGGTGCGCGGTCGGCTCGTCCAGCAGCACCAGCGGCCGGTCGCGCAGGAAGGCCCGGGCCAGAGCCACGCGCTGCGCCTGCCCGCCGGAAATCCCCCAGCCCCCCTCGCCCACCAGCGTGTCGAGGCCCTGGGGCAGGCCCGCGGCGAAATCCGTCACCCGCGCCTCGCGCGCCGCCGCCTCCACCGCCGCGTCGTCGGCCTCCGGCCGGGCGAGGCGGATGTTCTCACGGATCGTGTCGCGGAACAGATGCGGGCGTTGCGGGACATAGGCGGACAGGCGGCGCAGCTCCTCCGGCCGAAGCGCCAGGGCGTCGCGCCCGTTCAGCGCGATGCGGCCGGAATCGGGCCGGCGGAAGCCCAGCAGCAGGCGCAGCACGGAAGACTTCCCGGCGCCGGAAGGCCCGGACAGCACCAGCGTCTCGCCCGGCATCACGCGGAAGGTCACGCCGTCCAGCGCCGGGGGACGGGCGGGGTCATAGCGCAGCGAGACATTCTCGAAGGTCAGCACCACCGAGGGCGGCACTTCCTCCAGCAGCAGTCCCTCCCGTTCCGGCGCATCGAGGAGCGGCGCCAGCTCGGCGGCGGCGCCGGCGGCGGACATGCGCTCGTGATAGGCAGCGGAGAAGGCGCGCAGCGGCGCGAAGAAGGCAGGCACCAGCAGCAGCACGAAAAGCGCCGAGACCGGCGAGGGATGCCCCCCCGTCACCAGCGCGGCGTGGCGCCAGGCGAGGCAGCCCAGCACCGCCGCGGCGATCAGCTCCAGCCCGGCGGAACCCAGGAAGGCCACGCGCAGCACCCGCATCGTGCGCTGCCGCAGCTCGTCGGCGGCGCGTCCCAGCGCCTTCGCCTCGTCCTCCTGGCGATTGAACAGGACCAGGGTCGGCAGGCCCCGCACCCGGTCCAGGAAGCGCCCGGAAAGGCGCTGCAGGGCGTCGAACTGCCGGCGGCTCTGGATCGCGGCGCCGATGCCGGTCAGGGCCATGGAGACGGGCACCAGCAGCCCGCCGGCGGCCAGGATCAGACCGCCCACCGGGTCCGTCAGCCCCGCCGCCAGGGCGATGGCGGCCGGCACCAGGAGGGCCAGCATGGCGGCGGGGAGCCAGCGGGCGAAATAGCCGTCCAGCGCCTCGACCCGGTCCACCACGAGCGCCGCACGCTCGCCCGCCGGGCGCTCGTCGGACGGGCCGAGCTCCAGGAGGCGGGCCAGGGCCTGCTGCCGCAGCCGGGCACGGGCGGCGGCCCCGGCGGCGTGCTGGGCCCGTTCCTGCGCCATGCCCAGTCCGGTCTGCAGCAGCAGCAGGACGGCGGCGGCGGCGAAGGCCGTCCAGCCCGATCCCCCCCCTGGGCCGGGCACGGCCTCCGGGAAGCCGAGCAGGGCGGCGAGCAGCGTGGCGATGAACCAGGCCTGGGCGATGCCGCAGACGGCCGCGGCGAGGCCGAGGCCGGTGGAGCGGAGGAGGCGCGGACGATCCTCGCGCGCGACCCGGGACAGGAGCCGACGGGCCGCCGCGTCATCCGACTTGGAGGACGACATGGCGGCACCCTCTAGACCACTCCGCTTCCGCATGCACCCTTTCCTCCGTTCTTCCTTGGTCTCGCGAGGGTCTCGCATGCTGCGCCAGCATGGCCGCCACGACTACCACCCCTGGCCGGAACGACCGCGCTGGGCCTGGCCCAATGGCGGGCACCTCGCGGTCTATCTCGGCGTGAACCTGGAGCACTTCGCCTTCGGCGAGGGCCTGGGCGCGGAGCTGGCGCCCGGCGGGCCGCAGCCGGACGTGCTGAACCATGCCTGGCGCGACTACGGCAACCGGGTGGGTGCCTGGAGGCTGCTGGAGCTGCTGGACGAGCTGGGCGCGCCCTGCACCGTCCTGGCCAACAGCGCCATGTACGGCCACGCGCCACAGCTCATGGCGGCGCACCGGGCGCGGGGCGACGAGATCGCCGGGCATGGACGGACCAACAGCGAGCGGCAGAGCGTGCTGTCGGAAGAGGCCGAGCGGGCGCTGATCGCCGAGGCGACGGCGGTGCTGGCCCACCACGAGGGCCGGGTACCGCGGGGCTGGCTCTCGCCCTGGATCGCCGAGAGCGTGGCGACCCCTGACCTGCTGGCCGAGGCAGGCTATCGCTACACGCTGAACTGGTGCAGCGACGACCAGCCCGTCTGGCACCGCACCCGTTCCGGCCCGATCCTCGCCATCCCCTATCCGCAGGAGGTCAACGACATCCCCGCCATCGTGGCGCGCAAGGACGGGGCTGAGCAGTTCGCGGCGATGATCGTGGCGGATTTCGACGAGCGGCTGCGGCAGGTGCGGGACGGAAGGGCGCAGGTGATGGGGATCGCGCTGCATCCCTATATTGTCGGGCAGCCCTATCGGCTGGCGGCGCTGCGCCGGGCCCTGTCGCATGTGCTGTCCCCCCACCCCGAGGTCTGGCTCTGTACCGCAGGGGCGATCCACGACCATGTCGCCGCGCTGCCGGCCGGATCCTGCCCGGGCGGATAGGGCGTTTCGTCCGGCTGCGGCCTCACGCGTCCGGACGATGTCCGTTTCATGAAGAGTGCCGGTTTGAAGCGGCGCCCCAGGGCCGTTTGCGGAAGGGGTGGCCGAATCGCGGGGGCATGCTGCCGGGTCCGGTGAATCCATGATGGCTGCCGGGGGCATGGCAGGGATTGGACAGACCAATTCCGCGCGACGGGGAAGGATGCCGCACGCACGAGTTGCCTTATGTGTTACAATCCCATCAACTGGATGAGCAGTCCGGCGTTTGCACCGCAACAAAGCGTAGCATTTTGCCACGTTTCGCTTCGGGTTTAGCATTATGGCAACCTGTGATGCGTTTTTCTCGCAAATCTCTTAATATAGACATTCCTGGTACGCACTCTCACGGACTGGGATCACCGCCTTGTCGCTCCACGTCCAGTTCCGCATCGTCAGCACTTGGAGCCAGGGTTTCCAGGCCGAGATCGTCATCACCAATGGCGGGCAGGTCCCGATGCTGCGCTGGGTGCTCTGCCTGACTCCCAGCTGGCAGATCCTGGAGATCTGGAACGCCCGCTATGACGGCCAGGGCGCCCAGGGCGACCCCGTCTGCCTGCATCCCGAGGGATCGGAACCGCTGCATCCGGGCCAGAGCTCGACGATCGGGCTGATCGCCAGCGGCGCGCCCCTGATCCCCTGCATCAAGTCCTGCTGGGACGGCGGCGGCCCGCCGCTTCTCCAGCCATTGCCCGGCTGCCGATGTTGAGTGCGGTGCTGACAGACGGCTCCGCCTTCATCGCCAGCAGAGCAGGAAGTCCAGAAAGCTGAGGACGTAGCCCAGCATCAAGAAGAGAAAGCCCAGGATCACCAGGAACAGGCCGATCACGTATTTCATCGTGGCGAGGCCATAATCCACCAGCGTCCAGCCGAACCGCACCACGGCGCGCCCTCCATAGCAGGTGGGGGACGGCGCCGCCCGGTCCTGATCCACCGCCAGGAGCTGGGACATGGCACAGGATGGGGGGACGAGGCCGGCGCCGCTGACCGCCTGTGGAGAGGCGACCAGGAAGGCCAGAAGAAGGAGGGGCCGCAGAAGCCTCCGCGCGGAACCGTCGAGGATCGTGGCGAACATCACGGGCGAAGCTGCGGCAGGGCACCGTGCCGGTCCAGCCCGGTCCACGCAACCCTGCCGCCGGCCCGCGCCGTGGCACCATCGGCCAGCGCCGCTGTCGCCATGCCCCCCAACCAGGTCAGGGCAGGCGGTGGATCGGCACCGGCTCGGTCCGCAGCCAACTGGGCCAGCCGACGATCCTCTCGATGCCCACGAGCAGAAAGGACAGGAGCAGCGCCGCCAGGATCACCACGGCCTTCCGGCGCCCAGGCGGATGGCGCCACCACTGCGCCATCTGGATCAGCAGGCGTGTCAGAGGGTCCATGCCACCCCGGCGTGCTTGGCCAGCGCCCTCATCAGCCGGTCGCGCGTGGTCTTTGCCTGGAGCAGGATTCCGGTCCGGCCTGCACCTCACCCTGCCAGCGATAGGTGTTTTCGGCCGGCGTGACCTGCACGCAGGCCGCCAGCCGCGCCGCAACCAGGGCCCTGGCGATCTCCCCCGCCCTGGCGCCGCTGCACACCGCCGAGGACAGCACGACAAAGCCTTCCTGCACCCTCATCCCGGGTTTCTTTCCGCTGTGAGCCAGCCCTCGTCTACGATCCGGACGGGTCCGCGCGGCCTGCCGGGCCTTCGCGGCTCTGGCATTGGGAGGCGGAGAATGCAAGAAGCCCTCCACCATGTTCCCGTCCTTTCCCCGTGCCCGGGGCCCCGCGCGGTCATGCCGGCGCCGTGCCCCATGGATGACCCAGTGGCCGATGCTGGCGTTGCTCACGGCAACGCCGCTCGCGGCCGCGCCCAATCTGCGGGGACCGGATGACCTGCGCGGCAAGGAGGTCTGGGCCATGGACGAGACGCGGATCGGCACGGTGAACGGCGTCACCGGCGCCCCGCCTTCGGCCGTGGTGAGGATCCTGCCCAGTCCGGCCCTGGGGATCGGGACGGCACCCTTTTCCGTGCCGGCCAGCCTGCTGCGGGATGCGCCGGAAGAGCGCCTGGTGCTGGACATGACGCCTTGGGAGTTCGAGGCCTCGGTGGTCAAGGCCCAGGTCGAGGCCCGGGTGAAACCGGTGGCCAAGCCCCCGGCACCGCCGCGGTGACGGCCCGTTTCCGGAAGCGGACCGCGCGCCTCCGGTGAGAGGCGCGGCCGCGCCGCCGCCGGGGATGCCCTTCTTCCGTCAGCGGCCGGGCCTCCCCATCGGCGCGGCTTCGGCACGACCCGCGAGGCCAGGGGTGGAGAGCGCGACGATCGCCACGGGCGCCGTGCCGGTTTCCGGCATGCCCAACCTGGCCGCGACGCCCGGGCTGACATCGAGGATGCGGCCGCCGCGATGCGGTCCCCGGTCGCGCACGCTGACGACGGCCGAACGGCCGTTGCGCAAGTTCGTCACGCGGGCCTGCGTGCCCAGCGGCAGGGTCCGGCTAGCCACCGTGTCGGACCCCGGGTCGAAACGGCCGCCATCGGCCATGGGCCTCCCGGCGAGGCGCCGGGAATAGACCGAAGCATGGCCACGCTGCTCCTGCGTGGCCTGCCGCTGCGCCCCGTGACGTGGCGCGGGATGCCGCCCGGCCACGGGACGCGGGCGATGCTGCGTCCCCTGGCCGGTATGGTGGCCGGTATGGTGGATGGTGTGATGACTGGCATGAGGGCGATGCGGGGCGGCATGCGGCTTGGCGGCAGCAGCGGCCGTCGTCCCGCCCGTCATGGCACAGGCCACCATCGCGATCCCCAGGATCACTTTCTTCCATTCGGTCAAGCGTGACCCCCCTTGCCTGTTGCGGATCCCCATCCGTGGCAGAAAGCCCAGTTCGTGGCCCGGGGTTGCTGCCGCAAGGGCTCGGAGCCGTGCCTGGCCTCCGCCGCAGCCTTGCTTCCACAGTGGGCTTGTCCCGACCGGATGGGACGTTGGGAGGATGCCTGGGCACTTCCGGCACGCGCATCCACCCCGGATGGAGACTCCCGGATGGCGCCGTGCCGCAGCAGCCTGCCTTATCCCCGATGCCGGCCGAGCACGCGTGCGGCCACCATCAGGACGATACCCAGCCCGATGACGATGGCCGTGGCCGGCGAGGTCCGCACGGTTTCCAGGATCGCACCGGGCACCCAGACCAGGGAATCCAGGACCCGGCGCGGTACCCAGAGCAGGGTTTCCCAGCCCACCGCATAGGCCGCGATCCCAAGCGCCACGAGGAAGGTTCCGAGGGACCAGAGCTTTGCCGACATGCGTTCCTTGATCGTTTCTGAGGTGGCCACCCGGTCCGCCCCCACGGCCGGCGTGGAAGCCGTCATGGAGCGAGGGGGCACGCTCCTTCACGGCGCGGTGAGCAGCAGGTGTTTCCGCTTGTCACCGGCGCCCCACCCACGGCCACCATGGCTTCAACCGGTGGATAAGAGCCGGCGGGCGGTGGAGGCAACGATGACGGTGAAGACCATCCTGCGCAACAAGGGCTCCGAGGTGATCAGCGTGCGGCCGCAACTGCCATTGGTGGAGGTGGCGCGCATCCTCGTGCAGCACCGGCTTGGTGCCGTGCTCGTGCGGGAGGCGGAGGAAGCGGCGGGACCTGTTCTCGGCATCCTGTCCGAGCGTGACATCGTGCGGGCGCTGGCCGGTGATGCGGGCTCGGTCGATGGGCTGGTGGCCGCCGACGTGATGACGCGTGTGGTGCACACGGTGGCGCCGGAAACGCCGATCACCAAGGCCCTGGAGATGATCACGGACCGCCGGGTGCGGCACCTGCCGGTCTATGAGGGCGAGACCCTCTGCGGCATCGTCTCGATCGGGGATCTGGTGAAGGCCCGCATCGAGCAGGCGGTGGGCGAGGCGGAGGCCCTGCGGGACTATGTGACAGCCGGGTAGCCGGAGCGGTTCCGCGGCAGAGCGCCGCGGCCGGTTCGGAGGTTGGCATCGGCGGCTGAAGAGTCGCCGGTTCGACCGGCATCCTTGGCGACACCCTGCCGCCTGAGGATGAAAGCGGCCGGCACGGTGCAGAACGGGCGCAACTCGTCTCGCTGCCGGCGAGGCACGCCTCGGTGCGGAGCGGAAGGCCGCGCAGGATCGCGACGAAGGAACCCGAAGCAGGCGCCGTTCCGGAAGGAAACGATGCCAGCCATCTGTCCCATGCGGAAATTGGCATCTTCCGCAACCAGGCGATGAACACCAGGCGCGCCAACGGCCAGGGTTGCCCCGCAGGGACATGACAGTCCGTCCTCGGCTGCACGCTGGAAGGCCAGTCCCGCGTGCCCTTCCGCTCTCGGTAGTCGGCCTTGAACAACGTCTTCAGGCTGTCGCCCCTGCGAGCAGGGTGCGGCCTGTCGGGACGCTGGCTTGGCTGATCGGGGTGAGGATTGCCTGTCGGAGGGCGGCGAGGAGAGCGGCCAAAAGGGCCCTGAGGTGGGCGAGGATCTTGCGGATGTTGTGGCCGCAGCCGCAGAGGACGGCGTAGAGAGCATCGCCGAGCGTGCCCTTGAGGGCGCAGCGGGCGAGGCGGCCATCGGTCTTCATGTGGCCGATCTCGGGCTCGATGGCGCTGCGGCGGCGGAGCAGCCGGCGCAGGCGGGGCGTGAGGCCGCGGCTGGTGCCGCTGACGAGCACCCTGGTTGCCGTGACGCCATGGCCGCGGTAGCCGCGATCGACCACGGCGAGGCTGGGACGCTGGCCGGTGAGGGTCTCGACCTGCTGGAGGGCGTCGGCGAGGGTGTGGCCGTCGTAGGGATTGCCGGGCTGGCTGCGCATGCCGACGACGAAGCCACCGGCGAGGGTGGTGGCGATGCTGACCTTCGTGCCGAACTCGTAGCGCACCCGCGCCTTGCCCTTGGCGATGCAGTCCACCTCGGGCTCGTGCAGGGCGTAGAGCTTGCGGGACGACTTCGGTGTCTGGAGCAGCAGGCGGGTGACGAGGGCGATGCGCTGCTCGATGCGCGCCCGCAGTGGCCCGTCAGGGACGGCGCCGAGCTTGCGTTCAACATCGCGCAGGATGCGGCCGGTGTAGCCCTTGAGCGTGCGCAACGCCTTGCGCATGCGGCGGAACTGCCGGGCGTGGGCGTAGCGCCCCACCTGGCCGGCCAGGCGCGGCGCCAGGCGATTGTAGTTCTGGCGCAGGGCGATCCCGGCCTTGTGCGCCAGCGTCACCAGCGAGTGGCGGGCCCGCTCATAGAGGCGGCTGTCGGTCGGATGGGCGATGGCCTTCTCCATCACTGTGGTGTCCACTGCGATCTCGGCCAAGCTGTTCGACGTCACAGCTCCCGAAGCCTGAGCCGCCTCGATCGTCCTGGTCAGCAACCACTCGACACCTTCCTCACCGATGCGACCGCGCCAGCGGCTGAGAGAGGAGGGATGGATGGGCGCACGGTGCTGGAAGAAGGTCTCACCCGTGAAGTGCTGGAAGTACGGGTTCTCCACCCAGCGCGCGAGCACCGCCTCGTCGGAGAGGCCATGGGCGTGCTGGAGGTACATCAGCCCGGCGACCAGACGCGGATGCGTGGCCGGCCGTCCCTCAGCGGCGGGGAAGAAGCCGGCCCATTCCCGCTCGAACCAGGACCAGTCGATCAGCGCCGCCAGCCGCACCAGTTCGTGCCGCCCATCGATCATGTCGACCAGCCGCGGCCGCAGCAGATCGGCCTGTTCCGGCGGGCGCGGGCGGTGCTTCATGCCCACAAGATTCGCAGGGTTTGTCGTCGAAAACAATCGAACCCTGCAAATCCAGGTCGCCGAGCCCGGAAAATCTCACAGCTAGATCAGTGCCTTACGAGTTATTCAAGGCCGACTCGGTATGCTACCTCCCTGATCCCCCGGTCCAGCTCGCTGAAGCCGGGCGGCACAACTCATGGAATTCCAAAGTGCCGATAGCAGCACCTCGACCGCAGCCTCCCTTGCTCAACAAGCCTCAGCTGGCACGTATCCGCGCCTATCAGACACCATCCGATGCCATGGCTGCCTGGCAGATCTTCTCCACGTTCGGGCTTTACCTTTTCACGATCGCAGCAATGTATGTCGCCACCGACATCTCGGTGTGGCTCACACTGGCTCTCTCCGTTCCGGCCGCCGGCCTGATCGTGCGCATCTTCATGCTGCAGCATGACTGCGGCCATAATGCACTGTTTCGATCCGCCCGGTTCAACTGGTTCGCCGGCGGCGCCTGCAGCCTGGTGACACTGACACCTTTCGCGTACTGGCGGCGCCTCCATGCCCGCCATCACGGCATGTGGAACAACCTCGACAAGCGCGGCATCCCGGCGGACTTCTATTCGGACTGCCTGACCCTTGCTGAATATCGGGCTCTTGGCCCGGCGCGGCGCTGGCTCTACCGCACCACACACCACCCGTTGCTGATCCACATGGTTCTGCCATCCGTGATCTTCATGGTGCTCTACCGCCTGCCTTTTGACACGCCACGGTCCTGCCGACGGGAACACCTCAGCGTCTACCTGCTGAACTTCTCGCTGGTGGGTGTCTTCACCACTCTCGTCCTTACCTTCGAGCTCTCGGACGTGCTCCTGGTACACCTGCCCAGCATTGCCCTGGCCGCCACAATCGGGATCTGGCTGTTCTCGGTGCAACACCGGTTCGAAGAGGCACAGTGTGTCAATCGGCATTGAATGGGGACCCCAGATCGGCGCGCAAAAGGGACCCCTCTTGTAAGGCGTTCAGGCGCGGTTCTTGAATCGCCAACTGTCGTTGCCGGTCTCGACGATGTCGCAGTGGTGAGTGAGGCGGTCGAGCAAGGCGGTGGTCATCTTGGCGTCCCCAAAGACGCTGGGCCATTCACCAAAGGCGAGGTTGGTGGTGACGATGACCGAGGTCTGCTCGTAGAGGCGGCTGACCAGGTGGAACAGCAACTGGCCGCCGGACTGGGCGAACGGCAGGTAGCCAAGCTCGTCGAGGACAACGAAATCCAGGCGGCAGAGATGGTCGGCGATGCGCCCTTGTCGTCCGGCCCGGGTCTCGGCCTCAAGACGGTTCACCAGGTCCACCACGTTGTAGAACCGCCCGCGCGCTCCATCGCGGATGCAGGCCCGGGCAATGGCGATGGCCAAATGAGTTTTGCCTGTGCCGGTGCCGCCGACGAGTACCACGTTGCGCTGCTGGGCCAGGAACCCACCCCCCGCGAGATCACGGACCAGAGCCTCGTTGACCGGGGTACCGTCGAACCCGAACTCGTCCACGTCCTTGGCCAGCGGCAGCTTGGCGGTGGTGATCTGGTACTTGATCGAGCGCGCCTGCTTCTCGGCGATCTCGGCCGAGACAAAGTCGCCGATGACCTGCTGTGGCTCATGTTGGCGTTTGACGGCGGCCGTGATGATGGCGTCAAACGCCGCGCGCATGCCGTAGAGCTTGAGCTCGCCCATGGTGGCGAGGATAGCGGTGCGTTCCATCAGGGTCCTCTCCTCAGGCTGTCGTAGCGGGTGCAGTCGGCCAGCGGCGCATGCCGCAGCCGGAGCGCCTCCGGGGTCAGGATGGTCACCGGCGGCGGTGGCTCGCGCTGGCGGGCGAGGATGTTGAGGATGACGTCGGCCGAGTGGACGCCCTCGCGCAGCGCCTCGCTGCAAGCGGCCTCGACCGCAGCCAGACCGTCGTCCAACACCCTGGTCAGGATCTCCACCATCTGCCGGTCGCCATCGGCGGCCGCGGCCAGCTTGCGGCGGACCCGTTCCAGTGCACCGGGCAGCAGCCAGTCCTTGAACGGTGCCCCGTTGCGCAGCGCTCCAGGTTTGCGCGCCAGCACGGGCACGTAGTGCCAGGGGTCGAACACCGTCTGGTCCCGGCCGAACACGCGCCGGTGCTCGCCCACCACCCGGCCGTCCTGGCGCAGCTCGATCCGCTCGGCATAGGCCCGGATCTCGACCGGCCGCCCCACCGCGCTCGCCATCACCGAGTACTTGTTGTTGTCGAACCGCACCAGGCAGGTCTTGGACACCGCGGCAGGCACGGCATGGAACCCGTCGAACCGTCCGGCATAGGGCACCAGGCTTGGCCGCTCCGCCTCGAACGCCTCCCAGACTGTCCGCTCCCTCTGCTCCGGATGCCGATTGGCCCGGGCATGGGACACGCACCGGTCCAGCAGAAGGGCGTTCAGCTCCTCGTAGCTCCTCACCCGCAGTCGCGGCGTAAAGAACCGCTCCCGCACCAGCCCGACCTGGTTCTCGACCTGACCTTTCTCCCAGCCTGAGGCCGGAGTGCAGGCCACCGGCTCGACCAGGTAGTGGCTGCACATGTGCAGGAAACGCCGGTTGTAGGCACGATCCCGTCCCACCAGGATCGCGTCCACCGCCGTGCGCATGTTGTCGTAGATGCCCCGCGTGCAGGTGCCGCGAAAGAAGGCGAACGCCCGGTCATGGGCGTCGAACACCATCTCCTGCGTCTCGCGCGGATAAGCGCGAACGAACAGCATCCGGCTGTAGCATAGCCTCACATGCGCGACCTTGACGGTTACCGTCGTGCCGCCGATCAGCACGACCTCGTGGCTCCAGTCGAACTGGTACGCCTCGCCCGGCGCGAAGCTCAGCGGCACGAAGGCTGCTGCCACCGCCGTCGCCCGTGACGCCTGCCACCCCCGCGCATGGCGCCGGACCGCGTCGTAGCCGCCCTCATATCCCAGCCCACGCAGCGCCTCGTAGACCCGCACCAGCGTCAGCCGCTCGCGCCGCGGCCGCGCCTCGTTCGCCTCCAGCAGGCGCTCCAGATCGGCCTGCCAAGGTCCCAGCTTGGGCTGCGGCTGCCGCGCCCGGCTGTAGCGGAATTCCGTCTCCCCGGACCGCAGAACCTTCCGGACCACCTTTCGCGAAATCCCGAGCTCGCGACAGATCGCCTTGATCGACTTGCCCTGCACCCAGTGCAGGCGCCGGATCTTTGCCACCGTCTCCACGACCAGCATCCCAGCCCTGGCTCCCGATCATCCCGGGAACCACTGTGAACCCCGCCGTCAGTGGGGTCCCGTTTGGACGCCGATCACCCCTCCAACAGGGTTCCTATTCCATGCCGTTCCACAGCCCGAGACGGTGCGTCCCCTGGTGGAGGGTATCCTGGCCCAGATCCGGGCGAGCGCTGTGGAACTGGCGGACGACAGGCAGGAGCCGCCTGGCGGCCTGAAGACCTGGGCTGAGCACCCCTGGTTCACCGAGCCGGTGCTACCCGAGGCGGAGTGGCACGAGCTGGTGGTGGAAGCAGGCGGATCCGCAGCTTATCCCCCGCAAAGTGTGGGGGTGATTGTGGGGTGAAACCCCTGCCCTGCCATAAAACCCGCAGAAATGCTGGAGTTGTGGCGTCCCGTACGGGATTCGAACCCGTGTCGCCGCCGTGAAAGGGCGGTGTCCTAGGCCTCTAGACGAACGGGACCTGGCCATGGAAAGCGGCCGGAGAGGCGTTGGCGGCTAACTAGCCTGACACGCCGCCTTCGTCCATGGGCAGAAGAACGGTTTTTCCACCCTAATCGTCCAGGGCAGCGGCGGCGTTCTTCGCGGCCTCGCCCAGGGTGGGGTGGATATGCACGCCGTCCAGCATGGTGCGCAGATCCGCCCCCGCATTCATCAGCTCCACGAAGAGCTGCACCACCTCCGCCCCCGAATCGCAGAGGGCGGCGGCGCCGAGGATCTTCCCGGTCCCGGGGTCCGAGAGAACCTTGATGAAGCCCTCGGTGCGGCCGATGTCGCGGGCCTTGCCGCTTTCCGCCATCGGCTTCCGCCCGATGCGATAGGGATAGCCGGCCTTGCGTGCCTCCTGCTCCGACAGGCCCACGCGCCCCAGTTCCGGCTCAGTGAAGATGGCATAGGGCACGATGCGCCGCGTGGTGCGGGCGCCGTCCTCCAGGAACAGCGATCGCAGGACGCGGAAATCGTCGTAGGCGGTGTGGGTGAACTGCGGTCCGCCCCGGATGTCGCCGACCGCGAAGACCCCATCCACGCCGGTCCGCAAACGCTCGTCCACCTCCAGCACACCCTTCTCCCCGGGATGCAGGCCAATGCTCTCCAGCCCCAGCGTGTCCGTGTTCGCCTGGCGCCCGGTGGCGAGGAAGAGATGCGTGCCCTCCAGCACCCGGCCTCCCAGATGCAGACGCACCCCCTCGCCGCCTGCCTCCACTCGCTCGGGCTTCGCGCCCAGATGGATGGCGATCCCCTCCGCCTCCAGGGTCCGTTGCAGCACCTCCGCCACATCTGGGTCCTCCCGTTCGGTGAGCTGCGGCCCCGCCTCGACGATGGTCACGGCCGATCCCAGGCGGCGAAAGGCCTGGGCCAGCTCCAGCGCGATGGTGCCGCCGCCCAGGAAGAGCAGATGTCCCGGACGCTCGCGAAGGTCGATCCAGTTGCGGCTGTCGATCAGCGGCACCTGCTCCAGCCCGGGCAGGTCCGGCCGCGCCGCGCGGGAACCGGTGTCGAGCACCAGCCTGTCGGCCAGCACCACGGCCTCCCCCGCGCGGATGCGGAAGCGGTTGCCGTCCTGTCCTTCGATCCTGGCCTCCCCGCGCAGCAGCCGCGCTGCCCCGGGCTGGCGGAAGCTCTCTTCCAGCTCGCCACGCTGCTCCGCCACCAGGGAGCGGGCACGGTCCATCACCGCGGCGAAATCCACCTCCACGGTGGGAATCGTGACGCCCCATTCGGCCGCGCGGCGGGCCTGGGCAGCCAGGCGGGCGGAGGCGATCACCGCCTTGCTGGGCGTGCAGCCGAAATTGACGCAGGAGCCGCCGAGGGCATCACGCTCGACCAGCAGGATATCCCGGCCCGCCTCAGCCAACGCGCGCGCCAGTGGCACGCCTGCCTGCCCGGCACCGATGATCACAGTCTCTGCGGTCTGCATGGCCATGGGCGGCCTGTCCTCCCCTGCACTCGATGCAGGAAGGAGCGGCCATGGGCGGCGGTTGCACGAAGAGCCAGCAATCACCGGCCATCTTCGACGTGTTCACGCTCGGAGGAAGCAAGGAAACTGGCGCGCCCGAAAGGATTCGAACCTCTGACCCCCAGATTCGTAGTCTGGTGCTCTATCCAGCTGAGCTACGGGCGCCGGCCAGTGGCGGGGTGATAGCCGAGGCTCCCGGGCGGCGCAATGGCCGTGTGGGGGTTTTTCGACACGGATCTGTCATGCGCCCGCGGATGCGAAAAACCCCGCTGCGAGAACGCATCGGGGTTCGGAACCAACTGATTTACCGAGGAAGTTTCTGGCGCGCCCGAAAGGATTCGAACCTCTGACCCCCAGATTCGTAGTCTGGTGCTCTATCCAGCTGAGCTACGGGCGCCGGCCAGTGGCGGCCTGATACTGCGGTGCCGGGGGAAGCGCAAGGGCCCCTCCCCCATTTTCAGCACGCGTCCCTGCCGGGCCGTGTCAGCCCGCCAGCTTGTCCAGCTCACGCAGGATGGCGTCGCCCATCACGGAGGTGCCCACGCGGGCCGTGCCGGGCGACATGATGTCGGCGGTGCGCAGGCCGCCGGTCAGCACGTTGTTGATGCTCTGCTCGATCAGCGCCGCATCCTCCTCCATGCCGAAGCTCCAGCGCAGCAGCATCGCGAAGGACAGCATCTGCGCACAGGGATTCGCGATGCCCCTGCCGGCGATGTCCGGCGCGGAGCCATGGATCGGCTCGTAGAGCGCGTGGCGCCGTCCGGAGGCATCCGGCGCGCCCAGCGTGGCGGAAGGCAGCATGCCGAGCGAGCCGGTCAGCGCCGCCGCCAGGTCCGACAGCACGTCGCCGAACAGGTTGCCGGCCAGGATCACGTCGAACTGCTTCGGATTCGAGGCGAGCTGCATGGCGCAGTTGTCGGCATACATGTTCTGCAGCTCGATATCGGGGAATTCGGCCTTCGCCACCTCCCCGACCACGCCGCGCCACAGGCGGCCGGTCTGCATGACATTCGCCTTCTCGACGCTCGTGACCTTGCGGCCGCGGCTGCGCGCCAGCTCAAAGGCCACGCGCGCCACGCGGGCGATCTCGTCCTCGGTATAGACCTCGGTGTCCACGCCGCGGCGCTTGCCGTCCGGCATCACCTCGATGCCGCGCGGCTCGCCGAAATAGATGCCGCCCGTGCTCTCGCGCACGATGATGATGTCGAGGCCGCTGACGATCTCGGCCTTCAGCGAGGAGGCGCTGGCCAGCGGCGCCAGCACCGTGGCGGGGCGCAGGTTGGCGAAGAGGCCCAGCTCCTTGCGCAGCCGCAGGATGCCGAGCTCCGGACGCTGCTCGAAGGGCAGGCTGTCCCACTTCGGCCCGCCGACGGAGCCGAAGAGCACGGCATCCGCCTCCCTGGCCCGGGCCACCGTCTCGTCGGAACAGGGCGTCCCTTCCGCCTCGATGGCGGCGCCGCCGACCAGCCCTTCCTCCACGGTGAAGGAGGCGGTGCGGCGGCGGTTCATCCAGTCGATGACACGGCGGACCTCACGCATCACCTCGGGGCCGATGCCGTCGCCCGGCAGAACCAGGATCTTCTTGTTGGCCGTCATCAAAGAGTAGTTCCCGTCCCAAACATCCAGGGTTGTGCAGCGCGCTTCCGCGTCTCGAAGGCGTCGATCGCGGAGGCATGCTCCATGGTCTGGCCGATATCGTCCAGGCCATTCAACAACAGATGTTTACGAAGCGGGTCCACGTTGAAGGAGATTTCCTCCCCATCCGGCCGGATCACCACCTGGCGTGCGAGATCGACGGTCAGCCGGGCATTGCCGCCCAGCTTCGCGTCTTCCATCAGCTTCTCGCAGACGGCATGCGGCAGGCGCACCGGCAGGATGCCGTTCTTGAAGCAGTTGTTGTGGAAGATGTCGGCGAAGTCCGGCGCGATGACGCAGCGGATGCCGAAATCCAGCAGCGCCCAGGGCGCGTGCTCGCGCGAGGAGCCGCAGCCGAAATTCTCGAAGGCGATAAGAATCTCGGCCTTGCGATAGGGCTCCTGGTTGAGCACGAAATCCGGCTTCTCGCTGCCATCGGGCGCGTAGCGCATGTTGGCGAAGGCACTCTTGCCGAGTCCCGTGCGCGCGATGGTCTTCAGAAAGCGCGCCGGGATGATCATGTCGGTATCGACATTGGCCAGCGGCAGCGGCGCGGCGATACCGGTGAGCGTCGTGAAAGGCTGCATCAGCGCATGATCTCCCGCACGTCGGTCAGGCGGCCTGTGACGGCCGCGGCGGCCGCCATGGCCGGGCTCAGCAGATGGGTGCGCCCGCCAGGACCCTGCCGCCCCTCGAAGTTGCGGTTCGAGGTGGAGGCGCAGCGCTCGCCGGGCTTCAGCTTGTCCGGGTTCATGCCCAGGCACATGGAGCAGCCCGCCTCGCGCCATTCGAAGCCGGCCTCGATCAGGATCTTGTCCAGACCCTCCCGCTCCGCCTGCTCCTTCACCAGGCCGGAGCCCGGCACCGCCATGGCGCGCACGCCAGGGGCGATCCTGCGGCCCTTCAGCACCTCGGCCGCGGCGCGGATGTCCTCGATGCGTCCATTGGTGCAGGAGCCAAGGAAGACCGCGTCGATCTTCACCTCCTGCATCGGCATGTTCGCGGCGAGGCCCATGTAGTCCAGCATGCGCTGCATCTGCGCGCGCTTGGCCTCGTCCGCCTGCCCGGCCGGGTCGGGCACGCGGCCGGTCACCGGCACCACCGTTTCCGGCGAGGTGCCCCAGGTGACCTGCGGCGCGATGGCATTGCCGTCCAGCACGACCTCGGCATCGAAATGCGCCTCCGGATCGGAGGGGAGCGTGCGCCAGTACTGGATCGCGCGCTCCAGCGCCTCGCCCTTCGGCCCCATCGGGCGTTCGGCCACATAGGCGAAGGTGGTCTCGTCCGGGGCCACCATGCCGGCGCGGGCACCCGCCTCGATCGACATGTTGCAGATCGTCATGCGGCCCGCCATGTCGAGGTTGCGGATCACCTCGCCCGCGAACTCGATGACATGGCCGGTGCCGCCGGCGGTGCCGATCTTGCCGATGATGGCCAGCATCACGTCCTTGGCGGTCACGCCGAAGCCCAGCGTGCCGTCCACGGTGATGCGCATGTTCTTCGCCGGCTTCTGCAGCAGCGTCTGCGTGGCGAGCACGTGCTCGACCTCCGAGGTGCCGATGCCGAAGGCCAGCGCGCCCATCGCGCCGTGGGTGGAGGTGTGGCTGTCGCCGCAGACGATGGTCATGCCCGGCAGGGACAGGCCCAGCTCCGGGCCGATGATATGGACGATCCCCTGCCGCTTGTCGGAGAGCGGAATGTAGGGGACGCCGAATTCCTTGACGTTCTTTTCCAGCGTCGCGATCTGCAACGCGCTCTCGGCCTCGTTCACGCCGGTGAAGCGGGTCGCGTCGGTGGGAACGTTGTGGTCCACCACGGCGATCGTCGCATCCGGGCGGCGCACCTTGCGGCCAGCCTGGCGGAGGCCCTCATAGGCCTGCGGCGACGTCACCTCATGGGTAAGGTGCCGGTCGATGTAGAGGAGCGCCGTACCGTCGGGCAGCGTCTCGACGACGTGCGCGTCCCAGATCTTGTCGAACAGCGTGCGCGGCTTGGTTGCCGACATCGTGCGATCCTCCTGCAGTCAAAAAAGGCCCGCACCGTTGCCGGAGCGGGCCTTGCGAGGGCTCAGCCCTGAGTGGCCTCCGCCGGTGCGGCCGGCGCGGGCGCCGCCGCCGGCGCGGCGGTCTCGCGGGTCATGGTGCGCTCGGCGATGCGGGCGGACTTACCGGTCCGGCCACGCAGGTAGTACAGCTTGGCGCGGCGCACCTTGCCGCGGCGAACCACGGTGATCTCCGCCACGTTCGGGGAGTACAGCGGGAAGACGCGCTCCACGCCCTCGCCATAGGACAGCTTGCGGACGGTGAAGTTGCTGTGCAGGCCTTTGTTGGAGCGCGCGATCACGACGCCCTCATAGGCCTGAGTGCGGGTGCGCTCGCCCTCGACCACCTTCACCATCACGCGCACCGTGTCGCCGGCCTGGAAGGCCGGGGTGGTGCGGCTCGCGGTCAGGCGGGCCTTCTGGTCCGCGTCGAACTGCTGAAGCAGGTTCATCTGTGTTGTCCTCGTCTTAACCGTTGATCTGGGAAGCGTCGGGCGCTTCCACGAATGCTGTGTGGCGGGCCCAGAGGTCCGGGCGGCGCAGGCGTGTGGCGGCCTCGGACTGCGCCGCGCGCCAGGATGCGACCTCGGCGTGGTGGCCGGAAAGCAGCACGTCAGGCACGCGGCGGCCGTTCCATTCGGCCGGGCGGGTGTAGTGCGGGTATTCCAGCAGGCCGTGCGAGAAGGATTCCTCCTCCCCGCTCTCGCTGGCCCCCATGACACCCGGCAGCAGCCGGACGCAGGCATCGAGCAGGACCATGGCTGCCGGCTCGCCGCCGGACAGGACATAGTCGCCGACCGAAACCTCGGTCATCGCGCGCGCCTCGATGACACGCTGGTCCAGCCCCTCGTAGCGGCCGCAGAGCACGACCACCCCCGGCCCGGCGGCCAGTTCGCGGACCAGGGCCTGGTCGAGCAGCTGCCCGCGCGGCGTCATGTAGAGCAGCGGCCGCTCGCCGCCCTCCGCCATGACGGAACCGCAGGCCGCGTCGATCACGTCCGGCCGCATCACCATGCCGGCGCCGCCGCCGAAGGGCGTGTCGTCTACGTTGCGGTGGCGCCCGGTGCCGAACTCGCGGATCTGCCGCGCCTCCAGGCTCCAGTCGCCCCGTTCCAGCGCGCGGCCGGCCAGGGAATGGCCCAGCGTGCCCGGGAACATCTCGGGGAAGAGGGTCAGGATGGTGGCGCGCCAGCTCATGCGGCCTCCCCCTCGTCCTTCTCCGAAGCATTCTCGGGCTGCACCACGATCTCCTCCGGCGGCACCACCGTGCAGCGTCCCGCGGCGAGATCCACCACCGGCACGCAGGCACGGGTGAAGGGGATCTCCCGGTCCCGGCCCTTTGCGTCGCGCAGGGTCAGGAAGGCACCGCCACCGAAGTCCTCCACCGACATGACGCGGCCGAGCACCGTCCCGTCCTCGCCCACGGCCGAGAGGCCGATCAGGTCGGACAGGTAGAACTCGTCCTCATCGGTCGGCGGCAGGGCCTCCCGCAGCACGTAGAGCTTCACTCCGGTCAGCCGCGCGGCGGCATCCCGGTCGTTCACCCCGCGCACGCGCGCCAGGCCGCCCGGAAGCACCTCGAAGGCGAAGCTGCGCTGGCCGCTCTCGTCGGTCAGCGTGCCATAGGCGGCGATCGCCTCCGGCGCCTCGGTGAAGGAGCGCAGTCGCAGCAGCCCCCTCACGCCATGGGGCCGGCCGAACTCGCCCACCAGGATACGCTTCGCGTCCATCGGTGTGCCTCAGGGAGTGCCGTTCGCCAGGATCAGCCGTTCGCGGCGGCCGCGGCGGCGCGCTCCTGCGCCTTCTTCTTCGGCGCAGACTGCTTCGGCTGCTCGCGGAACTCGGGCATCGGGGCCAGGCCGGCCTTGCCGAGGAACTTCGCCACGCGGTCGGTGGCCAGCGCGCCCTGGCTCAGCCAATGGGCGATGCGCTCGTCGTGCAGGCGGATGCGCTCGGCATGGTCGGCCGGCAGCATCGGGTTGTAGGAGCCCAGCTTCTCGATGAAGCGGCCGTCGCGCGGCGAGCGGCTGTCGGCCACCACGATGTGGTAGTAGGGGCGCTTCTTGGCGCCCGCGCGGGCGAGGCGGATCTTAAGTCCCATGAGGTCCTCTCAGTACAGCTTTGGAAAGGGTTAGAAGGGCCGTCGGCCACCGGCACCGGGCAGCAGGGCGGAAAGCCCCCCGCGCATCAGTCCCTTCTGGCCGAGCTTGTTCATCCGCTTCATCATCGCGGACATGTCGTCGAACTGCTTGAGCAGCCGGTTCACTTCCTGGACCGTCACGCCAGAGCCGGCGGCGATGCGCTTCTTGCGCGACGCCTTGATGATCTCCGGCTTGCGGCGCTCCTTCACGGTCATGGAGGAGATGATCGCCGCCTGGCGCTTCAGGATCGACTGGTCGAGATTGGCGTTCTCCAGCTGCGCCTTCATCTTGC
This sequence comes from Roseomonas sp. FDAARGOS_362, assembly GCF_002754815.1. Classification (GTDB taxonomy): domain Bacteria; phylum Pseudomonadota; class Alphaproteobacteria; order Acetobacterales; family Acetobacteraceae; genus Roseomonas; species Roseomonas mucosa. Next base: position 1,059,545 of record NZ_CP024588.1, read on the forward strand.
CGATGCCGGGCAGCATCCCGAGGATGCCGGAGAGCGAGCCCATCTTGCCGATCTGCCTGAGCTGGTTCGCGTAGTCTTCCAGGTCGAACTGACCCTTCTGCATCTTCGCGGCCAGCTTCTCGGCCTGCTCGCGGTCGATCGTTTCCGCCGCACGCTCCACCAGCGAGACGATGTCGCCCATGCCGAGGATGCGGCTGGCGATGCGGTCGGGATGGAAATCCTCCAGCGCGTCCAGCTTCTCGCCAGCGCCCAGCAGGCGGATCGGCGCGCCGGTGACGCTGCGCATGGACAGCGCCGCGCCGCCACGGGCGTCGCCGTCCACGCGGGTCATGGCGATGCCGTTGACGCCCACCTTCTCCTGGAAGGCGCGGGCGGTGTTCACCGCGTCCTGGCCGGTCATGGCGTCCACCACCAGCAGCGTCTGGTGCGGCTTCGCCATGGCCTTGACCTGGGCGACCTCGGCCATCAGGGCCTCGTCGATGGCCAGGCGGCCGGCGGTGTCGAGGATGACGACGTCGTAGAGCTCGCGCCGTGCCGTATCGAGGGCACGGGCGGCGATCTCCAGCGGCCCCTGCCCGGCGACGATCGGCAGCGAGCCGACCTCGGCCTGCTTCGCCAGCGTCTCCAGCTGCAGCTGCGCGGCGGGGCGGTGCACGTCCAGCGAGGCCAGCAGCACCTTCTTGCGCTCGCGCGAGCGCAGCCGCAGCGCGATCTTGCCAGAGGTGGTGGTCTTGCCCGAACCCTGCAGGCCGACCATCAGGATGGCGACGGGCGCGGGCGCGGCGATGTCGATGCCGCGCTTGCCGTCGTCGCCCTCACCGCCGCCCAGGGCCTCCACGAGCACGTCGTGGACGATCTTGACGACCTGCTGCGCCGGGGAAACGGACTTGATGACCTCCACCCCGACGGCACGCTCGCGGACCTTGTTGATGAGGTCGCGCGCCACCGGCAGGGCGACGTCGGCCTCCAGCAGCGCCACGCGGACCTCGCGCAGCGCTTCCGCCACGTCGGCCTCGGACAGGGCGCCACGCCGGCGCAGCCGGTCGAACACCCCATTCAGCCTGCCTGACAGCGCCTCGAACATGCGGCGGTCGAAACTCCAATGCCGTTCGCGCCGCTGCGCGAGCCTTCGCGGAGCGACGGAGCCGGCCGCACGGGGCAGCCGACCGGGTTGCGGGACATGTCCCGGGTACGGGGGCCTCTACGCCGCCCCCGGCCCCGGGTCAAGCACTTCCGGCTGCCCGCCCGGCGGCGGAAGGGCGGGCACGGCGCGCAGCGCGATCCAGTAGCGGCGGACCAGCTCGCCGCTCACCGCATCCGGCGCCTCGTCCTCCAGCATGCCCCCAGCCCGCTCGATGGCGCGGCGGGAGGGGGTGTTGTCGGAGCGGCAGGTCAGCAGCACCCGCTCGAAACCACGCTCCCGCATATGCGCCAGGGCCAGGGCAAGGCCGCGCGTGGCGAAACCCCGCCCCCGCAGGCCGGGCCGGACAGCATAGCCGACATGGCCGCCGCGGCGGCGCAGATAGGGAGTGAGTGCGTAGCGGCAGTTCACCGTGCCGATGAACATGTCGCCGGCGGCCAGCCAGAAATGCGTGCCCGGCACTTTCCGCGTGAAGCCGCCATCCGGCAGGCGCACCGGGGTCTCCGGGTCGTTCAGCGAGCGGAGATGGGCCATCAGCCCCTTCTCCGGCGGCAGGCCTCCGCCGTCCGGTACGAGGCCTTCGGCGAGCGCCGCCGCATAGGAGGGCAGCAGTGCCTCCTCCGGCAAGCGGAGCAGGGCGCGGTCCGGGGAAAGGGCGTCGGCATCGGGCATGGCCGGGCGTGGATGGCGCAAGGCCCAGCCGCTGCCAAGCCCGTTCCCCCCCGGTGACGCCCCGCCCCCGCTTGACGCGGCGCCCATGCCGGCCCGCCATGCGTGCCGACGCGTCAAGGAGAGTCGCCGCATGATCGCCCTGGACCCACGCCGAGCCGCCGGGGAAGCCCGCGCCATCGCCCAAGGCTGGACCGAGGCCGGGGGGCCCGGCGGTGCCATCGTGCTGTTCGGGCCGGACGGGGTGCTGGAAGGCTTCGGCGGCGGTTTCGCCTCGCTGGAAACCCGCACGCCCTTCACGCCCGACACGCCAAACCGCTGGGCTTCCATCAGCAAGCAGTTCTGCACCGCCACCGTGCTGCTGGAAGGGCTGGACCTTGCCGCGCCGCTGGGATCGCTCGTGGCGGAACTGCCGGAGGCCGTGGGCGGCGTCACGCTGGGCCAGGCGCTGGACATGACCGGCGGCCTTCCGGACCTGATGGAGACGCTGTCCCTGGCGGGCCTGCCCTCCTCCGCCTCGATCACGCGGGCGGAAGCCTTCGACGCCATCCGCCGCCTGCCCGGCATCAATGGCGTCCCTGGCGCGGAAATGACCTACACCAACACGGGCTACCGGCTGGTGCAGCACATCTTTCCGGAGCAGCGCGGGCGCTCCTACGCGGAACTGCTGCGCGAGCGGCTGTTGCGCCCGCTTGGGCTGGAGGCGATTCGTTTTCCCGAGGACGAGTCCGAGCCGGTCGCCGACCTCGCCACGGGATACTGGCACGACGGCAGCGAATGGCGCCGCGGCCGCTACGGGCTGCAATATTCGCCCTCTGGCGGGCTGGCGGGCAGCGCCGCCACCCTGGCCCTCTGGGGCGCGGCGCTGATGACCGGACACGGGCCGCTGGAAGGAATGCTCGTGCGCCTGACTTCGGCGCGGGAGCCGCTGGGTGGCTTCTACCGCCTGGGCCTGAACGCCCCCGACCTGGCCAGCGACGTGCCGCTCTTCGGCCATGGCGGCTCCCTGCCCGGCTACAAGGACCACATCCTCCTTTCTCCCTCGCTCGGCCTGGGCGTGGTGGTGCTCTGCAACCGTGAGGATGCGGACCCGCTCTGGAACGCCCTCCGCATCGTCTCGGCCTGGACCGGGCGCGCCCTGCCCGTCGCCGCCCGCCTGCCCGCCGGCCTCTATGCCGCGGAGAGCGGCCCCTTCTGGGCCGAGGCCGCGGACGACACCATCACCTTCATGGGCACCACGGACCGTCTTTTCGCGGATGGCGCCGGGAGGGTGCGGACCCTGCCCGCCTATCTGGAAGCGAGCCTGCGCGCCGAAGCGGATGGCACCCTGCGCGGACATGTCGGCCGCATGGCGCAGCACCTCCTGCCGGTGCCGCCGGGCCTGGCGCTGGACCCATCCCTGGCCGGCGAATGGCGGGACGAGGCCTACGGCGCACGGCTGAGCATCCGGGCCGATGGCAGCGCCGAGCTGCCCGGCATTCCCGGTCCGCGCGTCACGCTGACGCCGCTGCCGGGCGGCCGCGCCCTGGCTTCCCGCACGCATAACGGCTCGACGATGCGGATCTGCTTCTACCCCGTGGGCGAGGGGCGCCTGCGCCTCGCCTCGCACCGGTCACGCGTGCTGGAATTCCGGCGCGCCTGACGTGGGTGGAAGGCACTGGGCTGCCTTGTCCTTGTGGGCAAGGCTCCACCCGGGGCCGGCCACAGGCTGCGACGTCGAAGCGCAGCACCCCTCCCGGCCTGGGGAGCGGACGGTCAGTGGATCTCGTCGGCCTTGGAGAGGGCTTCCTTCAGGGCCGCCACGGAGAAGTCGCGCGAGCGGCACAGGTCCAGCACCACCGCCTCGCGGCGCATGCAGAGTTCAATCGCGGCAGGCAGCTTGGTCACCGCGTCATGCGGCACGACCACGGCGCCGTGCCGGTCGGCATGCACCACCGCGTCGTGGTGGGCGGCCATGCCATGCACCGAGACCTCCTGCCCGTACTGCACGATATGCACATAGGCATGGGAGGGGTTCACCACCCCCGCCAGCATCTGGAAGTCCGAGGCGGCGGTGTCGAGGTCGCGGATCGAGCCGTTGGTGACGACACCCAGCGCACCCAGGGACTTGTGCACATTGGTATGGACCTCGCCCCAGAAGGCACCCGTCCCGGGCGTGTCGTCGAGGTCCTGGATCACCACCACGGTGGGCATCGCCGAATCCGCGACATACTCGTACCAGCCGAGCCGGGCGGCGCGGTCCACCTCCCGCGTGCGGCCGGAGGGCGAGGCGGCGCGGATCGTCGCGGTGCGGGCCAGCCCGCAGACCGGCCTCAGCGCCGGGTCGGAGGCGACCAGCGGGCGGATGGTGAAGCCGTAGCCGCGCCGGTGCGGCACCACCAGTTCCAGCGCGTTGCAGATGGTGGGCGTGTCCCATTGCCGCAGGGCGTCCAGATCCGCGGCGGTGAAGGGATACTCGGCCATGTCCATCTCCTTGCCAGCCACCCGGAGGGCGCCGCGCCTTCATTCCAGCCAGGATCGTCTTGGCGGGGCGACGCCGGGGCTGGGTCCGGCGCATCCTCCCGGTCAAGGGCGCAACGGTCAAATGCCGTCCGCGAGGCTCGGGCAAGCCACGCGGTGCCGGGCGCCGCGAAACCCGCCGCAGAAGCGGCAGGCTTCGCGGCCCAGGCCTCAGCGGCGGCGCAGCAGGGTCAGCAGGATTCCGCCCAGCACCGCGATGGGCGCACTCTTGCGGGCCACGCCGAGAAAGACTTCCTCCGCCGCGCCGGACAGCGCGACATCGCGCACCGCCCGCGCCTCGATCTCCGCATTGGAATGGCCGCCGCGCGAGGCGAGCAGCGCCAGGACCAGCGCCACCACCAGATCCATCGCCAGCAGGATCGCCGCCGCGCCCACCGCCCCGGCGTGGAAGAAGGCGAAGTTGTAGATCAGGATATGCAGCATGACGAAGGCGGCGCAGCCGAAGACGGCGGCGATCAGCCAGTAGAGCAGCTGGTTGATCTTGCTGCCGGCCTGTACCTTCAGGCGGCGGCTTTCGGCCTGGGCCGCCATGCCTACGAGACGGAGCGCGCGGAGCATCATCTCAGCGCCCCGTCAGCCGCGCGACGGCATAGCCGATGGCCACCGCGATCAGCAGCGCGGTCACCGGCCGCTCGCGCACACGTTCCTGGAAGTCGTCGTAGCGGTACTGCACCGACTCGGCGACATCCCCGGCATAGGCTTCCACCCGGTCCACGCCGCGGTTCAGCGAATCGGTGCGCTCGGCGAGGAGCCCCTCCACCTTGCGGCGCAGGTCGGCGATCTGGGCACGCGCGTCGGAGGCCGTGGCCTCCACCTGTGCCCTGGCCTCCGGGCCGGGCTGGGACTGCTCTGGCATCGTCGTCTCCTGTGGTCATACGGTCGAGTTCGCAACGTCACGTTGCGGGACCGGTTGCCGCTTGGCGAGGCCACACCGCGCGAGGGCAGGAAGCTGTGGTCGGACGGCCATGACGGGTCTCCTCCAGCGGGGGCTGCCTGGCCACGTCCGAAGCGGTGTTCAGGCAGCCCGGCGTGGCCGGTCCCCCGGATTGCGGGCCGGAGCCGCGCGTTCGCGCAGCGGAAAGCGGACGCGCCAGCAGGTGCCGGGACCGCTTTCCCGCAACAGCCGCCCGCCGAGCTGGCGGGCGAAGCCATCCAGGAGTTGCAGGCCCAGGCCCAGGCCGCGTGGCGCCGCCTCGCTGACGGGAAGGCCGATGCCGTCATCCTGGACATCGAGGATCACGTCCGAGCCTTCCTGCGTGACGCGCACGGTGATGGTGCCGGTGGCCTCGCCCGGAAAGGCATGGGCGACGGCGTTGCTGACCGCCTCGGTCACGAAGAGCGCCACCGTCACCGCTTGGTCGGTGGAGATCCGCAGGTCCCCCTCCGCCTCGATCCGCAGCCGCAGCCTTTCGCCGGCGGCCTCCCCCTGCGAGGAGAACTGCTGAGTCGCCAGCTCCTCCAGGAAAGGACGCAGCGCGATCGCCTCGAAGGACTGCTGCGTGTAGAGGTAGCGGTGCAGCGTCGCGATGGCGCGCACCCGGTCTCGCGCCGCCCGGAACTCCGCCTGCACCTTCGAATCGCGGATGCGGTTGGCCTGGAGGTTCAGCAGCGACGAGACGATCTGTAGGTTGTTCTTCACCCGGTGATGGATCTCGGCCATCAGCGCATCGCGTTGGTCCAGCGCATCGACGAGATCCGTTTCCCGTGCCGCCAGGGCCCGTGTCGCGTCGTCGAAGGCCTGCTCGAGCTCGATCACCTCACGCGGCTCGATGCCGGTAGGCGCCCGTTCGAAGACCATGCCGGGACGCCAGCGCTTCACCCGCTCCGTCAGCGAATGCAACGGGCGCACCAGACCGAGATCGGCACCCACCACGATCGCCACCAGGCAGGCCAGGAGGAAGGCGGAAAGCTCCGCCAGCCTTTGCAGCAGCGTACTCCAGGCGGTGGCGCGGACCGGCTCGTAGGCCTGCCCCACCACGATCCGCAAGCCGGGACCGAAGGGTGCGACGGCATAGGACATCTCCGCGCCGCTGCGTGCGGTGGCCTGCACGACACTGTCCGGCGGGTTCAGCACGGAAAGGTTGCGCGGCGCGAGGTTCGCCTCTCCGCCCTGCAAGGGAACCACCTCCCCCTGCCCGTCCACCAGCCAGGAGAACTGACCGGGGACGGGATAGAGGCCGGGGCGCAGGAAGCTGCTCAGCAACAGCGTACCGCCTACCAGCACGCGGGGTTGGCCGGAGGGGCGTGACAGCGCCAGGGCGAAGGGAAGCCTGGCATGCTGGCCACCATCCGCCGGGATGATGTCACCGAAGGCCGGAAGTCCGTTGAGCAGGGCGGCACTGATCCGGTCGCGCGGCGGCATTGCGGTGCTCGCTTCCGGAATGGCAGAGCAGATGCGGTCGTGCTGCCCGTCGGAAATCCAGAGATTGGCATACCGACCGGGATAGAGGTCCAGGACGCGGCGCAACTCGCTTGCGCAGTCCTCGCTGGAACCCGCACGCGGAAGGTCGATGCGCGACAGGGATTGCAGCATGGCCGTCATGCCATCGACCTTGGCGGCGGCCTGCACCAGCACAAGCTCTCGCTGGGTTGCAAGGCGGCGCGAGGCTTCCTCGAAGGTTGCCTCGCGTCCCTGCATGGCATTGGTGGCGGCGATTACGAGCACGGGCACGCCAGCCGCCATGAGCAAGGCTGTCATGCGGCCCCTGATGCCCGCCAGGAAGCCAACGACCCGCCCCGCGCGCCTTGGCGGGACGGGCCTGCCGGTCACTTTTCTCGATCCCTCTCGATCAGCTTCAGCAGATCCTCGGGAATCGGCTCGCTCGCCACATCATCGAACATGGTGTGCAAGCCCATCTGAAGCCACTTGTTGAAGGCTGCATCGGGGGCACTCTCCGAGTGCCGGCCGACTTCATCAGGCCCCCGACCGGCCAGCGGCATGGGACGTCCCTTTTTTTTCGGTTTTCCGTCCATTAACCGAAGATGGTTGCCCGATCCCCTTCATCGACCGCCAGGAAAGCGCGGCTCTTGCCCGAGGCGCCGCGGCGCGGCTGGGCCACCGCACGATTCGTCGCAGTGCGATTGCTGCTACCACGCTCCTCACCGGTCAGCCAGCGCTGCAGGGTCTGGCGGGCGCGGAAGACGCGGCACTTCGCGGTGCCGACGGCGCAGTTCATCGCCGCCGCAACCTCTTCATAGGACATGCCCTGCACCGTCACCATCACCAGGGCGGTACGCTGCTCAACCGGCAGGCGGGCCATGTGGATGCGCAACTCGCGCATTACGAGGCTGTCTTCCTGCGCGCCCGGGCGGGCAAAGGCGCTGCTCGGCACATCATCCAGATCCGCCGTCTCACGCTTGCGGCGGATGTCGGAGATGAAGCGGTTGCGCAGGATGCGGAACATCCAGGCGCCGAAGTTGGTGCCGGGAGTGAAGGAATGGCGTGCCGCCAGGGCTGAGGTCACGGCGGCCTGCACCAGATCGTCCGCATCGGCACGGTTACGCGTCAGTGCCAGGGCTTGCACCCGGAGCCGCGGCAATGTGGTGGTGAGCAGGTCGTGGAAGTTGAACTCACCTTCGTACGTCGCGGTCTGGATGTCGGCGGTCTGGCTCATCTCGCTACTCCGCATATCGTGGCCGGGAAAATCCGGCCTTCACGGGATCAATGCACGAGCTCGAAAATCGGTTGCCGCCAGGGAGGCGATTTTCTGGTTTTTTATGTTTCGCCTCGGATTCAATAAGTTAGGAGGTCAATCCTCCTTCTCCTGCGGGGCGAAGCTGGCTGCCAGCCGGACACGGGCGCGTGAGACGCGGGCCTTCAGCGTGCCCACCGCCACGCCCGCAATTCCGGCAGCCTCCTCATAGGAAAAGCCCAGGGCTCCGATCAGCACCAGCGCCTCGCGCTGTTCCGCCGGCAGGCCGGCCAGGGCATGGTCCAGTCCGGCGACTTCCAGGCGGGCATGCTGGCCGCCCTCCGCACGCTCCTCTTCCTCCGGCCGCACGGCCTCCAGCACCCGCCGCTCGCTCGCGCCGCGACGGCGGGTCTCGTAGAAAACATTGCGCAAGATGCTGAAACTCCACGCACGCAAGCTTGTTCCGGCCTGCCATTGCGTTTCCGCCCTCAGTGCCCGAACTAGGGCTTCCTGGACCAGATCGTCAGCGACGGAGACGTCGCGTGCCAGGAATCTTCCGAAGGCACGCAGATCGGGAAGAAGCTGTGCGAGACCGGCGCGGAAATCGGTGCTGAGTTGGTCCATTCTTGTCTTCGGTCGAAGGCGCGGAAGCGGCGCCGGTGAGGGAGTAGCACGATGAACGCTGTCACGCAGGGGGAGCTTCTCCGGGCCCTGCCCTACGCACGGCGCTATGCACGCGCTCTCGCGGGAGGGCAGGAGGCGGGCGACAGGCTGGTGGCGGAGGCGCTGCGCGCGGGGCTGCCGCAGGTGCCGGGCCACCTGGCTCTTTATGCGGGCGTGACCGCCAGGGTCGCGGAGGGCGAAGGCCAGCAGGGTGGCGAGAGGGGTGGCGGCACGATGGGCCTGCGCCAGCGGCAGCTTCTGCTCCTCACCGCTCTGGAGGATCTGCCGATTCGTGATGCGGCCCTGGTTGTCGGCATGGAACAGCCGGAAGCGGAAGCGGAGCTGGAGGCGGCGCATTCCGTTCTCCGGGCCACGGCCGCGACCGATGTGCTGGTGATCGAGGACGAGCCGATCATCGCCATGGACATCCGCCAGCTCGTGGAAGGCTGCGGCCACCATGTGGTCGGCATGGCCTCCGACGAGACGGAGGCGGTGGAACTGGCCCGGTCGCTGCGTCCCGGCCTGATCCTCGCAGATGTGAATCTGGGGCCCGGCGGGGACGGAATCACGGCGGTGGAGCGTATCCTCGGCGAGCAGAAGATCCCGGTCATCTTCGTCACCGCCTATCCGGAGCGTCTGCTCACGGCGGAACGGCTGGAGCCGGCCTTTATCATCAGCAAGCCTTTCGAGCCGGTGGCCTTGGCCATCGCCACCTACCAGGCCGTGTCCGGCGGCGTCCGGCTCAGCTGATCCCTTTTCCACCTGGCGGATGGCAGAGCGCCGCCGGGGGCATCGTCCAGGCATGAGGGCGGAGAGGGTTCCCCCGCCGCCCGCCGCCTGGGAATGGGTCTGGCCGTGACGCGCGGAACACGGCCGGAGCTTCCGAAGAATGCTCGGCAACTGGCCTTGGGGGCGCACGTTCACCGACCGCAAGGTTGAGGAACATTGCCATGCTTTACTGGACGGTTATCTTTCTGATCATTGCGCTGGTCGCCGGCGTGCTGGGCTTCGGCGGCGTGGCCTCCGCCGCCAGCGGCATCGCCAAGATCCTCTTCGTCATCTTCCTCGTGCTCTTCCTGATCTCGCTGGTCGCGGGACGCGGCTGGGTGTGACGTGTGGCGGCCGGCCCCCTTTCTGGTGCTCGCCCTCGGTGGCTTGGCCACCGGGGCTGCGCCGGCGCAGGAGGCCAGCCGCGGCAGCCAGTCAGGCGGCAGTGTCACACCGTCCAGCACGGAGGATGGAAGGCTGTGGTTCGATCCCACCCAGCTTCCCTCCTTCACGGGGGTGGTCGAGCGCTACCTCTTGAATCCCGAGGGCAAGATCGACCGGCTGCTGTTCCGCGAGGGGCCGCAAATCATCCTGCCCGGCCCTGTCGGCAGCGAGGTGGCTCGCAAGATCGAGCCAGGGCAGAGCATCGTCGTCTGGGGCATCCGGGCACGCAAGGCGCCGGTGATCATCATGCTGGCCTGGGCCAAGGACACCAACGCCAAGCCCCGCTTCGTGGAGCGGCCAAGCTGGGGTATCGGCGCCTATCGTTCCGGTCAGCAGGAGGTCGAGGTCTCCGGCCAGATCGTGGCACCTCTCTACACGCCGCAGGGCGACAGCATGGGGGTTATCCTGCAGGACGGGATGGTGATCCGCCTGCCGCCCAGCATCGCGGAGTTCATGGGAGATCGGCTCACGGTGGGACGGGAAATCGCCGCCTCCGGCCGTGGCGTCAGTGGCGAGCATGGCCGGGCGGTGGATGCCGAACGTGTCGGCGATAACCTAGCGGCGCTCGGTCCCCTGCCCGGCTCCGCGGAGAAACGTCCGTGAATCCACGCACCCGCGAGGTGCAGATCCAGACCGGTGCGTTGCGCGGCTTCCTGAAACTGTCCGGCGCCTACTTCTGGCAGGAGCGTTCCGCGCGCTGGATGGTACTGGGCCTCTTCGTGCTGACGCTGCTGCAGATCCTGATCCAGATCCGCTTCAACCTCTGGAACCGTGATTTCTTCAACGCGCTGGAGAATCGCGACCGGGATGCCTTCTTCTGGCAGATGTGGCTCTTCCTGCTGCTGGCCATCGCCTCGATGGTGACGGCGGTCTACCAGCTCTATGTGAAGCAGCTTACGCAGCTCCGCTGGCGGCAGTGGCTGACGCGGAAGCTGGTCGCGTCCTGGATGACCGACGCGCGGCACTACCAGATGGAGAAGGCGGGGGGCGCGGACAATCCAGACCAACGCATCGCCGAGGATGTCCGTGCCGCCACGGAGATGGCATTGGATTTTGCAACCGGCATCTTCAACGCCGTGGTGATGCTGATCGCCTTCATCGGTATTCTCTGGACGATTTCCGGGCCGCTCTATCTCACGCTCCTCGGACGCGATGTCGTGATCCCCGGCTACATGGTCTGGGCAGCGCTGATCTATGCGGTGGTGGGATCCGCCCTCACCTATCTCGTCGGGCGGCCAATGGTGATGCTGAATTTCCATCGTGCGTCGCGCGAGGCGGATTTCCGCTTCAGCCTGGTGCGGGCGCGGGAAAACAGCGAAGGCATCGCACTGATCGGCGGAGAGCGCGACGAGAGACGGTCACTCGATGGAATCTTCGCTCATACGGTCGCGGCGGTGAAGGCTCTGATGCAGAGCCAGCGCCGCCTGATGTGGCTGACGAGCGCCTATGGAATGCTGACCTATGTCTTTCCGACCGTGGTCGCGGCGCCGTCCTATTTCTCCGGCGCGATCACTCTGGGCGGGCTGATGCAGATCGGCTCCGCCTTCGGTTCGGTGCAATCGTCGCTGAACTGGTTCGTGGACAATTTTCCGCGCCTCGCCGAATGGCGCAGCAGCGTCGAGCGGCTTCTTACCTTCAACGAAGCGTTGAAGCAGGTGGAGGGGATGGTGTCACGCCCCGAGAACCCGGTGATCGCGCGCAGCATCGCCCGGGCAGGCCAGGAAGCCGAAAGCCTTTCCTTCCGCGATGTACAGGTGGCCTTCGCCGATGGCTCCGTGGTGATCGCTGAAGCCTCCGGCGAGATACGGGCTGGTGAGCGCGTGTTGATCAAGGGGGAATCAGGGACAGGCAAGAGCACGCTGTTCCGTGCTTTCGCTGGTGTCTGGCCTTGGGGAAGCGGCGAGATCCGCATGCCGCCGTCCGAGAGCACCATCTTCATGCCGCAACGTCCCTACCTGCCACTCGGATCGTTACGGAATGCCCTGGCCTATCCCCTGGGCGCGGAGAAGGCCAATGATGAGGTCAGTCGCGTGGCCTTGCGGCGCGTAGGGCTGAGCAAGCTTTGCGAGCGGCTCGATCAGGTGGAACGCTGGGATCAATTGCTGAGTCTGGGCGAGCAACAGCGTCTGGCATTCGCACGCCTGTTCATCCAGAGGCCGCGCTGGATCTTCATGGACGAGGCGACCGCAGCCCTTGATGAGGAGAACCAGAACGCGATGATGCGCATGCTGATCGAGGAACTGCCGGATTCATCGCTGATTTCCATCGGCCATAGGCCTGGACTGGAGTTCTTTCATCATCGGGTGCTGATGCTGCAACGTGGCCCCGAAGGCGCGAAGCTGGCCATTCCCCCGCGGCCCCAAGTGAAGCTGCGGCGGATCGGAGACCGTCTACCGCGATTGCAGAAATTGATGATACGGCGTCGCGTGCGAGAGGATGTTTAAGGTCCTTTCCGCCCACGCTAAACGCAAGACGACACCCCCTGGCCGCGCGTACGGGGGTATGTTGCGTGCTTGTGTGTGGGGGGGGGGTGTTGGGTAAGCGCGGCGACGAGGCCCATCTTCCGGCGCGGGCGGTGAACGTGCTGGGTCGGCGTGGAGCAAGGAGCTTCGGGCCGACATTATGGTCGACATTAGCGATGACGCGAAGGATGGCGGCTACCGGCGGGTCGAGGTCCTGACGGGGCCTGGCCGTCGCCGGAAGTGGTCGGACGACGACAAGGCGCGGATCGTGGCGGAGACGCTGGAGCCGGGTGCGGTCGTGGCTGAGGTGGCGCGGCGCTGGCAGGCCAGTTCGCAGCAGGTGTTCACATGGCGGCGGGAGATGCGGCGCACCGCGGTGGCGCCGCTGGACTTCGTGCCAATTGTGCCGGCGATGCCGCTAGCGACACCCGAGCCGATGGCCACGCGGGCATGTTCCTCGCCCCCGATCGAAGTCGAACTGGCCGGCGCCGTTCTGCGTGCCGTGCCTGGCACGGACGCGGACCTCCTGATGACGGTGCTGCGCGCGATCCGGGCATCGGCCGCATGATCGCACCGCCGGCTGGAGCGCGGATCCTGCTGGCCACGAAGCCCGTGGACTTCCGCAAGGGTGCGCACAGCCTGGCTGCGCTGGCAGCGGAGGTGCTGGGCGCTGATCCCTTCTCGGGCGCGGTGCTGGTATTCCGCTCGCGCCGTGCCGACCGCATCAAGATCCTGATCTGGGACGGGAGCGGCCTCGTCCTTGTCTGGAAGCAGCTGGAGGGCGGCGCGTTCCGCTGGCCAGCGATCGTGGATGGCGTGGTTCGTCTGACGCCGCTGGAGCTCTCGGCGCTGTTCGACGGCATCGATTGGCGCCGCGTCGGGGCGGTGAGGGAGATTCCCACGCCGAGCGCGCCTGCATAGAATCGGCACGTGATGCGCGCCGCGGACGACGACACGCCGAGCCTGCCGGATGACCCCGCGGCGCTGCGGGCGCTGCTGCTCGAGGCGCGGGCGCAGGTCGACACGCTGGTGGCCGAGCGGGACGCGCTGGCGAGCCAGAACGAGCGGCTGCAGCACCTGCTGCTGAAGCTCAAGCGCCGGCAGTTCGGGACGAAGTCGGAGCGGCTCCCCGAGGACCAGCTGCTGTTCGCGTTCGAGGAGATCGAGGCGACGCTGGCCGGCAACGCGGCCGAGGCAGGCAAGGCGTCACCGACGCTCCGCGACAACGGGGCCAAGCGCCGCCGGGCCGGCCGCGGCCGGCTGCCCGCCCACCTGCCGCGCGTCGAGGTGGTGCTGGCGCCGGAGGCGACGGCCTGCCCCTGCTGTGCGGGCCCGCTGGTCGAGATCGGCGCCGATGCGTCGGAGCGACTGGACGTGATCCCCGCGAAGTTCCGCGTCATCGTCACGAAGCGGCCGAAGCTGGCCTGCCGGTCCTGCGCCGGCGTGGTCCTGCAGGAACCCGCGCCGGCCCGCCTGATCGAGGGCGGGGTGCCGACCGAGGCGACTGTCGCCCACGTCCTGGTCTCGCGCTACGCCGACCACCTGCCCTTGTATCGCCAGTCGCAGATCCTGGCGCGGCAGGGGATTGAGATCGGCCGCGAGGTGCTGGCGGACTGGACGGGCACGGGCGCGCTCGAGATCGTCCCCCTGGTCCGACGGATGCGAGAGATACTCCTGGCGTCGCCGCAGCTGTTCGCGGACGAGACCACGATGCCGGTGCTGGACCCCGGGCGGGGCAAGACGAAGAAGGGCTACGCTTGGGCGATCGCGCGCGACGACCGGCCCTGGGGCGGGGCGGACCCGCCGGCGGTGGTGTTCCACTACGCGCCAGGCCGTGGCGCCGAGCACGCGAAGGATCTGCTGGCGGGCTATCGCGGGATCCTGCAGTGCGACGGTTACGGCGCCTACAAGACGCTCGCCGGGGCGAGCAATGGCATCACCCTGGCGTTCTGCTGGTCGCATGTCCGCCGGGGATTCATCGAGCTCGCCAGGGGCAAGACCGCACCGATCGCCGCCGAGACGCTGCAGAGGATCGCCGCCCTCTACGCGGTCGAGGCGGAGGTGCGCGGCAAACCTCCCGATATCCGCCGTGCCGTCCGTCAGGAGCGGAGCCGCCCCCTCGTCGAGGACCTGTTCGTCTGGCTGACGACGCAACTCGCGCGTCTGCCCGGCAGCAGCCCGACCGCGGAGGCCATCCGCTACGCGCTGAACCACCGCGAGGGCCTGGTGCGGTTTCTCGAGCACGGCAGGATCGAGCTCGACACGAACACCGTAGAGCGCGCCATCCGCCCGATCTGCCTCAGCCGCAAGAATGCGCTGTTCGCCTCAGGCGATGACGGCGGGGCCCGCTGGGCAGCCGTCGCCTCTCTCGTCGAGACCTGCAAGCTCAACGGCGTCGATCCGCAGCGCTACTTCACAGAGGTGCTGACCCGCCTCGTCAACGGCTGGCCGAACAGCCGTATCGACGAGCTCATGCCGTGGCGCTGGGCCGATGAAGAAAACGGCGCAGCGTCAAGCGAAGACCACGAGGGTCCGTAGGCCTCGCTTACGGTGTTGGATGCGGGGACAGGATTTGAACCTGTGACCTTCAGGTTATGAGCCTGACGAGCTACCGGGCTGCTCCACCCCGCGCTGGGTGATGGTGTGATGGTGACGTGGGCGGCGATCGGGTCGGGGGGTGTGGGAGGTTCCCATCGGGCGGCCTGGCGGCGACCGACTCTCCCGCGTCTTGAGACGCAGTACCATGGGCGCTGAGGCGTTTCACGGCCGAGTTCGGGATGGGATCGGGTGTGGCAGCCTCGCTAGGGCCACCAGGCCACCGGATGGGAACCTTGGATTTGTATGTACCGACCTGATGCTGTTGGGTGATGGGAGGATCTGTGCCGGGCGGCCCTGTTGTGTGTGGGCATGCGGCGCTGGGAGGGCGATGTGTGTTCGGGTGTGATGTGTGTGTGTGTGTGAGCGGGTGCGCTTTGGTGCTGCGCGCGGTGTCCCTTGTTGGGGGGACTGCGGCGGCGGGGGAGTGATGGAGTTCGATCGGGCGATTAGGACCGCTCGGCTGCATGCATTGCTGCACTTCCACCTGCGGCCTATCGACGTGGTGGTCTTCCACGGCCCTTGGGGAGACCTGGTTTTGAGGCTGGTTTCCCGCTTAGATGCCTTCAGCGGTTATCCGTTCCGTACTTAGCTACCCGGCGATGCTCCTGGCGGAACAACCGGTGCACCAGAGGTACGTCCATCCCGGTCCTCTCGTACTAGGGACAGATCCTCGCAAGTCTCCAACACCCATGGCAGATAGGGACCGAACTGTCTCACGACGTTCTAAACCCAGCTCACGTACCGCTTTAATCGGCGAACAGCCGAACCCTTGGGACCTGCTCCAGCCCCGGGATGCGATGAGCCGACATCGAGGTGCCAAACCTCCCCGTCGATGTGGACTCTTGGGGGAGATCAGCCTGTTATCCCTAGAGTACCTTTTATCCGTTGAGCGATGGCCCTTCCACGCGGGACCACCGGATCACTAAGGCCGACTTTCGTCTCTGCTCGCGCTGTCGCGCTCGCAGTCAGGCGGGCTTATGCCTTTGCACTCAACAGCCGATGTCCGACCGGCCTGAGCCCACCATCGCGCGCCTCCGTTACACTTTGGGAGGCGACCGCCCCAGTCAAACTGCCCACCACGCAGGGTCCTGGCCCGGGCTGACCGGGCTCAGTGAGATGCCAGAAAGAAACAGGGTGGTATTTCAAGGTTGCCTCCACCTGAGCTAGCGCCCGGGTTTCGATGGCTCCCACCTATCCTACACAGTTCCTTCCTGGCACCACTGCGAAGCTGCAGTAAAGGTTCATAGGGTCTTTCCGTCTGACCACGGGTACCCCGCATCTTCACGGGGAATTCAATTTCGCTGAGTCTATGCTGGAGACAGTGGGGAAGTCGTTACACCATTCGTGCAGGTCGGAACTTACCCGACAAGGAATTTCGCTACCTTAGGACCGTTATAGTTACGGCCGCCGTTTACCGGGGCTTCGGTTCGATGCTTGCACATCTCCCCTTGACCTTCCGGCACCGGGCAGGTGTCAGACCCTATACGTCATCTCTCGATTTCGCAGAGCCCTGTGTTTTTACTAAACAGTCGCTACCCCCTGGTCTGTGCCACCCTACCTTGCTTGCGCAAGAAGGGGTCTCGCTTATCCCGAAGTTACGCGAGTAATTTGCCTAGTTCCTTCAGCATAGTTCTCTCAAGCGCCTCGGTATTCTCAACCAGTCCACCTGTGTCGGTTTCGGGTACGGTCTTTATCGACAGCGCTGTTTCCTGGGCTGCTCTGGCTGCCGCCCCAATCCGATAAGGGGCAACAACGCTTTGCAGCCGTCACGTCTGTCAGGCCCAGGAATATTCACCTGGTTCCCATCGACTACGGCTTTCGCCCTCGCCTTAGGGGCCGGCTCACCCTGCGCGGATTGACCTTGCGCAGGAACCCTTGGACTTTCGGCGACAGGGGTTCTCACCCTGTTTATCGCTACTCATGTCCGCATTCGCACTTCCGATACCTCCAGCAGCCCTCACGGGTCTGCCTTCGCAGGCCTACGGAACGCTCCGCTACCACGCATGCTTGCGCATGCATCCACAGCTTCGGCACGTGGCTTGAGCCCCGTTACATTTTCGCCGCAAGACAGCTATTAGACCAGTGAGCTATTACGCTTTCTTTAAAGGATGGCTGCTTCTAAGCCAACCTCCTGGTTGTTTTGGCCGTCTCACATGCTTTCCCACTTAGCCACGATTTGGGGGCCTTAGCTGGTGGTCTGGGCTGTTTCCCTCTCGACAATGGACCTTAGCACCCACTGTCTGTCTGCCGTCCTGTACTCTTCGGCATTCGGAGTTCGGTAGGGTTTGGTAGGGCTTTGGGCCCCCCTAGCCCTTCCGGTGCTCTACCTCCGAAGGTAATCGGACGACGATCTACCTCAATAGATTTCGCGGAGAACCAGCTATTTCCGAGTTTGATTGGCCTTTCACCCCTAGCCACAGCTCATCCCCGACTTTTTCAACAGGCGTGGGTTCGGCCCTCCAGTGGGTGTTACCCCACCTTCAGCCTGGCCATGGCTAGATCACTCGGTTTCGGGTCTTCTGCCGGCAACTCAAGCGCCCTTATCAGACTCGCTTTCGCTGCGCCTACACCTCTCGGCTTAAGCTTGCTGCCAACAGAAACTCGCGGACCCATTATACAAAAGGTACGCCGTCACACCTCCCATGATTGAACATTGGGGTGCTCCGACTGCTTGTAGGCGCTCGGTTTCAGGTCTCTTTCACTCCCCTCGTCGGGGTGCTTTTCACCTTTCCCTCACGGTACTTGTGCACTATCGGTCGCCAAGGAGTATTTAGGCTTGGAGGGTGGTCCCCCCACGTTCAGACAGGGTTTCACGTGCCCCGCCCTACTCGAGGATCCTGCAAGACACTACGCCTACGGGGCTATCACCCGCTCTGGCCGGCCTTTCGAGACCGTTCGGCTTCTTCTTGCACAATCACTGGCCTGCTCCGCTTTCGCTCGCCACTACTCGCGGAATCTCTGTTGATGTCTTTTCCTCCGGGTACTGAGATGTTTCAGTTCCCCGGGTTTGCCTCCGGCACCTATGAATTCAGTGCAGGATCTCCCATACGGGAGGGGTT